>JAYTAY010000123.1:0-1885 GCA_043737255.1 Luteimonas sp. | reverse complement strand
CCTACATAAGCGTCTTAATAGCGCGGGATTTTCGGATCGATGTCTGCCCACGCCTCGATGCCGCCTTCGATGTTGTAAACCTCGCGATAGCCGAGTTCGCGGAAATGCTCCGCCGCTTCGGCGCTGCGGCTGCCGTGATGGCAGAGGAAGGCGAGTCCCGTGTCCTTCGATAATTCCTGCAATGGCGCCAGTCCGTCGTCCAGGGTCAGGAACGGCGCGTTGATCGATGCAATTGCGCGTTCGTTACTTGGCCGCACATCGATAACACGCAGCGTGCCGGCGGTGATGCGCCCCTGTGCCTCGCCCGGCGACATCACCTTGATCGGCGGCGGCGCATTCGGATTGGCGATGATCAAGCCGCGGCCGCGGCCGTCATCGGCCCAGTCGACGGTCAGGCCTTCGGCGCGGCGTGCACTGGCCAGGTCGAATTGCAGGCGAATGCCTGCGGACTCGCTGGTGATGCCGTGCGGGTCTTCGGGCGCGAGATGCAGCCGCGTGCGGAAGCGCGGATCGATGTCGAGCTTGATGACGACATCGCCGCCCGCATCGTCGATCGCTTTGCGCAACATCTGCACCGCCGCCGGCGTCACCGTGATGTGCGGCGGCGTGCGATCGGGCATCGGCACGCCCAGCAGCCCATGCAACTCGCCGCTGTTGGCCATCTGCTCGATGATGTCGCTGCCGCCGACCAGGTCGCCATCGACATACAGTTGCGGAATCGTCGGCCACTCGCCGTAGGCCTTGATGCCTTCGCGGAGGTCGGCATCGGCCAGCACGTCGACATGGCCGTAATCGACGCCAAGTGCATCGAGCGCACCGATCGCCTTGGCCGAAAACCCGCATTGCGGCGCCTGCGGCTGGCCTTTCATGAACAACAGGACGCGGTGCTCGGCGAGCAGCGATTCGATGCGTTGGCGCAGGGCCGTGTCGAGGGACATGACGGTATTCCGGATGCGGGAAGCGAATCTTAAAGCCAGGGGCGCGAAAGGGATGTTGCGGGAGGGGAGTTCTGACGAGTCATGGGTACCGATACAAGCGCGGCGGCAATCGGGCCGAAGCACGGTGTCCCGCTGTGCGGGAGGGGCTCAGCCCCGACGATTGCAGTGTCCGGGCCTCGGGGCTGAGGCCCCTCCCACATGAGCGGCATCTGCTATCGCCGGGCCGCTTGCTTGCTCGCTGATGTTTGCTGGAGCGTCGGGGCTGACGCCCCTCCCACAATGCCCAATCGCATGACTGGGGCCACGTGACGCGCGTGGCATCATGACTGCATGGCTTCCGTTCCTGTCCAGCATCGTCCGCCGCGGCATCCGCAGCTGTGGTTGTGGATCATCGGCGCGTCGCAACTGGTGGTGATCGCACTGTGGTGGCGTCATGGATGGCAGATCGGTTTGCCGGCACTGGTGGTGTCGCACCTGTCGATCCTGTGGGGGACGCTTTGGCCGCAATCGCGGCTGTTCAGTCCTGTGCTGACGCGGTTGCCGGTGGACGACAAACGGATCTGGCTGACCATCGACGACGGGCCGTCCGCTGACACGCCCGCGATCCTGGATCTCCTCGATGCGCACGCTGCGAAGGCGACGTTTTTCGTCGTCGGCAGTCGTGCGGAGAAACAACCGGAATTGATCCGTGAGATCGTGCGGCGCGGGCATACGCTCGGCAATCACAGCGCGGTGCATCCCTCAACCTGGTTCTGGGCGCTGGGACCACGGCGCATGCGCGACGAAATCGAGCGATGTCAGAACACCCTGCGGGAAATTACGGGCACGTCACCGCGCTGGTTCCGTGCGGTGGTCGGCATGGCCAATCCGTTCGTGGCGACGCCGCTGAAACGGCATGGACTTGCCCGCGTGGCATGGAATGCACGCGGGTTCGATGCGGTGGCGGC
>JAYTAY010000122.1:0-1888 GCA_043737255.1 Luteimonas sp. | reverse complement strand
CGCAGGATCTGTGGGCCAAACTCGGTGATCTCGGCGTGCTCGGCATCACTGTGCCGGTTGAATACGGCGGCAGCGGGATGGGCTACCTGGCGCATCTGGTTGCGATGGAGGAAATCTCGCGTGCCTCTGGTTCGGTGGGCTTGAGTTACGGCGCGCACTCCAACCTGTGCGTCAACAACCTTTACGCCAACGGCAACGAAGCGCAACGCCGGAAGTATTTGCCGAAAATGTGCAGCGGCGAATGGAAAGGCGCGCTGGCGATGAGCGAGCCGGGCGCGGGTTCGGACGTGGTTGGATCGATGCAATGCCGTGCAGAACTGCGTGACGGCGTGTGGGTGGCCAACGGCAACAAGATGTGGATCACCAACGGTCCCGAGGCCGATGTGCTGATCGTCTACATGCGCACCGCCGGCAAGGATGCAGGTAGCAAGTGCATGACCGCGTTCCTCGTCGAAAAAGGCATGAAGGGTTACAGCACGGCGCAGAAGCTCGACAAGTTGGGCATGCGCGGCAGCAACACTTGCGAGCTGGTGTTCCAGAATTGCGAGATTCCAGCCGAAAACGTACTCGGCGAAGTCCACAACGGCGTCAAGGTATTGATGTCGGGCTTGAACACGGAACGGCTGGTGCTCACTGGCGGCCCGCTTGGACTGATGCAGGCCGCGCTCGATGCCGCCCTGCCCTATGTCCGCGAGCGCAAGCAGTTCGACGCACCGATCGGCACCTTCGAGTTGATGCAGGCCAAGATCGCCGACATGTACACCGCGCTGCAATCGTCGCGCGCGTTCGGTTACCAGGTTGCACGCGATTACGATAACGGCCACAAGTCGCGCATCGATCCGGCGAGCTGTCTGCTGCACGCCACCGACAACGCGGTGCAGGTCGCGCTGGAAGCGATCCAGGCCCTCGGCGGCAACGGCTACATCAACGAATACCCCACCGGCCGCCTGCTGCGTGACGCCAAGCTGTACACCATCGGCGCCGGTACCAACGAAATCCGCCGCATGCTGATCGGACGGGAGTTGTTCGAGGGACGCAGCTAGCAGTCTGCGCAAAAACCAGGATTCGTGGGGCGGGTCTTGACCCACCGTGCTTACCTCATGACCCACAAGGCGGGTCAAGACCCGCCCTCACTCCAGCCGTTTGCGGCGTTGCAACATCGGGCGCGATAATCGGCTGGTTCCGGCCGGAGTGCCGCCGGCCTGCCCGCATCCAGATCCACGGAGTCTTCCATGTCCGACATCGTCATCGTTGGCGCCAAGCGCACCGGCATCGGTTCCTTCCTCGGTCAATACACGGGCGTGCCGACGCCGATCCTGGGCGCGGCCGCAATCCGCGGCGCACTCGACCATGCCGGCGTTGCGCCGGACCAGGTCGATGAAGTCATCATGGGTTGCGTGTTGCCAGCCGGTTTGGGTCAGGCGCCTGCGCGACAGGCCGCAATCGCCGCGGACATCCCGACTTCCGCGGGCTGCACCACCATCAACAAGGTCTGCGGCTCGGGCATGAAGGCGATCATGTTCGCGCATGACCTGATCAAGGGCGGCAGCGCGACCATCGTGGTCGCTGGCGGCATGGAGTCGATGACCAATGCGCCGCACCTGCTCAACGGCTCGCGAACCGGTGTGCGCTATGGCAGCGCCGAATTTCTCGATCACATGGCGTGGGATGGCCTGACCAATCCTTATGACGGCAAGGCGATGGGCGTGTTCGGCGATACCGCGTGCGAGACCTATGCGTTCAGCCGCGAAGACCTTGATGCGTTTTCCACCGAAAGCGCAAAACGCGCGCAGGCGGCGCAAGCCAATGGCGCATTCGCTGGCGAAATCGTGCCGGTCACGGTCAAGGGCCGCAAAGGCGAGGTGGTTGTCGATACTGACGAAGAACC
>JAYTAY010000121.1:0-1888 GCA_043737255.1 Luteimonas sp. | reverse complement strand
GAACTGACGCGCACTTTCTTCGGCGGCGGCGGGCGCGGTACCGACACCATCATTTACGCCGCGCTGATCATCGTCATCGCGGTTTTCTACCCCAGCGGACTGATCGGCTGGTTTCGCCAACGCCAGCAGCGCCAGCACGCACAGCGCACGCGGCCGGCCGAAACGCAGCACGGTCCGGTGCGACAGGCGTCCAAGGCGGACAAGTCGGCTTCCGAAGAGGCGTCGACATGAGTCTCTTGTCGCTGCACGACGTCACCAAGCGCTTCGGCGGCCTGACCGCCAATCAGGACGTGTCCTTCACCGTCGATGCCGGTCAGATCGTCGGCCTGATCGGCCCCAACGGCGCCGGCAAGACCACAGCGCTCAAGGCGATCCTCGGCCTGATTCCGTTCGAGGGCGAACTGCGCGTGCTGGGCATGGATCCGCGCACGCAACGTGACGAGTTGATGCGCGACGTGTGCTTCATTGCGGACGTCGCCGTGCTTCCGCGCTGGATCCGGGTCAGGGAGGCGATCGAATTTGTCGCCGGCGTGCATCCCCGGTTCGACGCGGCCCGCTGCGACCGCTTCCTCGCCAATACGCAACTCAAGCCGGAAATGCGCGTGCGCGAATTATCCAAGGGCATGATCGTGCAGCTGCACCTGGCACTGGTGATGGCCATCGACGCCAAACTGCTGGTGCTCGACGAGCCCACGCTGGGCCTCGACATCCTCTATCGCAAGCAGTTCTACCAGCGCCTGCTGGAAGACTATTTCGATGAGCAGAAAACCATCCTCATCACCACCCACCAGGTAGAGGAAGTCGAACACATCCTCACCGATGTGATGTTCATCCGCGACGGCAAGATCGTGCTCGACGCGCCCATGGAAGATGTCGGCGAGCGTTTTGTCGAAGTGCTGGTGGATGCCGACAAGACCGACGCGGCGCGCGCACTGAAACCCATCGACGAACGCGCCTTGCCCTTCGGCAAAACCGTGATGCTCTACGACAACGTGTCGCAAGCCCAGCTATCCACATTGGGAGAAACCCGTACACCGGGTCTTGCCGATCTGTTCGTCGCCACGATGAAAGGAACCTACGCATGAACGCCGTTGCTGAAACCCACGCCTCAAATGAGCGCGCCCCCGTGGCGGCACCACATGCCACGCACAAGTTCAAATTGTTGCTCAAGCGCGAGTTCTGGGAGCACAAGGGTGGCTTTTTCTGGGCGCCATTGGTCGCCGGCGGCATCTCGTTGCTGCTCACGATCATGGCGATCACAGTCGGTGAAGTCGCCGCACGCAGGGCCATCGCCGACGGCAACTTCAAACTCGACGGCGATGTGACTATCAACGGTCTCGACCTCGGCATGATCACGTCAAAGCTGGACGCCGAGAACATGCGTCAGTTGGCCGGTGGCATCGATTTGAGCATGTTGGCCGCCTCCAGTTGGCCCTTCCTCGTGCTTGGCTTCGTCGTGTTCTTCTACTGCCTCGGCGCGTTGTACGACGAGCGCAAGGATCGCAGCGTGCTGTTCTGGAAATCGCTGCCGCTGTCCGACCGCGACACAGTGTTGTCGAAAGTAGTCAGCGCCACCGTCGTTGCTCCTGTGCTTGCAGTCGGTGCCGCGCTGGTGACGATGTTCGCCTTCCTGCTGGTGATCACCGTGGTCGTGCTCATGCACGGCGGCAACCCGATGCAACTGGTCTGGGGACCTGGAAGTCCGTTGCTCATGGCCGCGAACCTGGTCGCCGCGATCCCGGTCTACGCCTTGTGGGCAATGCCGACCGTGGGCTGGCTGCTGCTTTGCTCGGCATGGGCACGCAGCAAACCGATCCTCTGGGCCATCATGATCCCGGTATTTGCAGGCATCTTCGTCAGCTGGTTCGACCTGATGCAGGCCTTCAAC
>JAYTAY010000120.1:0-4676 GCA_043737255.1 Luteimonas sp. | reverse complement strand
ATGGTCCACACGATCGAGCTGCGGCCTTCAGTGCAGGGCAGCAACGCCAGCGGCCCACCCGGCAGGAAGCGTTGCCATGCGGTGTCCTGATGTGGATGTTCCGTCTGCACGTAGGCCACCAGTCCTCGCTGTGCATAGTCGTGCGTCACGACATCAAGACCTGCCAGTTTCCTGACAGTGGATTCGGCGCCATCGGCGGCGATGACCAGGCGCGCATCGATCCGCGTGCCTTCGTCCAGGCGCAAGCGCACACCTTGGTCATGCTGTTCCAGTGCATCGACCTGCGCCGGGCAATGCAGCTGCACGCCCGCCTTCGGCAACGCTCCCCAAAGTCGATCGACCAGCAAGCCGTGTTCGATGATCCAGCCGAGCTCATTGCGTCCGAAGGCGTCGGCATCGAACGTCAGCTCGCCGACACCGGCCGCATCCCAGACACGCATGCGCCGGTAAGGCAGCGCGCGCGTTGTCCAGACCTCGCGCCAAACGCCGATATCTTCAAGCAGTTTTGCGTTGTCCGGGGCAAATGCGTACACGCGCAGATCCGCATTGTCTGGCGACCAGCGTTGCGGCTCGACCGTTTCGATCAATGCGACATCCAGATCAAGCGTTGACAGTGCAAGCGCGCAGGTCGCGCCCACCACGCCACCGCCGACCACCGCGACATCGATGCGCGCGCGCCGGTTCATTTCACAACACCTTTCATTGCGATCCGTGTCATTGCACGACTTCGCGACACAACGTGGGTGTATCTGCTCGGTATCCCATGGCGCCGCCAACCAGCATGGCCTGCGCCGACGGCGATGCGTCCACGGCGATCAAGCCAAGACTGCGCAATGGCTGCAGTATTGACGCATCGTTCGATGTAATTCGCGCCAGGCCGTCAGAAAACGCCAGCGTCTGCATCCGATCCTCGCGGCGACGCTCGACATACGCACTCAGCAACGATGGATCGCCGGGATCATCACCGCGTTGCTCGATCAATTCGGCCAGTGTCAATGCATCGCGCAGCCCGAGGTTGAACCCCTGTGCGCCGATTGGATGGATAGTCTGCGCTGCGTTCCCGATCAAGATTGCTCTCTCATCGACGGTGCGGGTGGCGACGACGCGAATCGCCGGATAGGCGCTGCGCGGCCCGCTCGACAGCAGTTTGCCGACCCGCCAGCCGAACGCCGATTGCAGGCGCGCGAGCCACTCACTGTCGGACGACTGCATCACGGCATCGGCGTCAACACGCGCAACACCATGGATCACGCCGAAATGACGATCGCCGCGCGGCAACAGCGCAGTCGGCCCCTCGCTGCCGAAGCGTTCGTAAGCCGTACCATCGGGGGCGCGCTGGACACGGATCCGCGCGATGAGCAGCGTCTGTGCATAGTCGTGTTCGTCGGTCGCAATCCCTAATGCATCGCGAATGTTGCTGCGCGTACCGTCGGCCGCAACGACCAGCCGTGCCTCGATGCGTTGTGTGGCAGAGGAAGATTCGTCATCGATCCGGATCGCACGATACGCGGCGCCTGCATCCTCGATGCCGACAAAACGCGCAGGTCGATAGCGTGTCAGTCGTACCAACTCGTTCAAGCGCGTTTCAAGCGCATCACCGAACGCGCGCGCAACAACGACCTGGCCAAACGCCTCGCGCCCATAGTCGGCAGCGTCGAGTTTGACCCGTCCGAAGTCGCCATTGCAGCTGACATGGATGCGCCGGATCGGCGCGGGTGGCGTCTGCAATTTCTGCATCACACCCAATGCCGTCAACGCATTGACGGTGGCTGCGGCGAAGCTCAGGTTGCGCTCGTCGAACACGGGCGGCAACGATCCGGATGGCGTCGCTTCCACCATGCCGACATCCAGGCCAAGACGATCCAGCGCAATCGCGAGACTGGCGCCGACCAGGCCGCCACCGACGATGACGATGTCGTGTCGCGCTACTTGTATCGGGCGTGATTGCATCGGCAAATGATACCTGCGCGCGGCCGGCCAAAGCCGTCGAGTAGCGCGGCCCGTGGAGTAGAATGCCGCCATCTGCATGGAGAGACTGCAATGACCCTGAGCAACCCCCAGCGCGGCATCCTCCTGACGCTGCTGCTGATCGTGATGGCGGCCACCCGCGCCAACCATTTCGCCATCGTGCCAGACGCATCATGGGCCGTGTTTTTCATCGGCGGTTTCTACTTGCGCAACTGGACACGCTGGGCGTTTCCGCTGCTGATGGTGTTGGCGGTAGCGGTCGATTATTTCGTCATCACCGCGCAGGGCATCAGCTTCTGGCAACACTACTGCGTGTCGCCCGGCTACTGGTTCCTGCTGCCGGCCTATTTCAGCCTGTGGATGGGCGGCGCGTGGTTACAGCGGCACAGTGATGGCATCCGCTGGCGCACGCTCGGCCTGACGGCTGCGAGCCTGTTCGTCGCCGTTGTGTTGTGCCAGCTGTTTTCGCAGGGCGGCTTTTACTGGCTCAGCGACGTGGTCGCCAATCCGACGTTCGCCGGTTGGGCCAGGAACTACAACGACTGGCTGTGGCCGTTCATGCAGACCACGGCGATCTATGTCGGCATCACTGCGGTGTTGCATGTGGGGGTTGCGCAATCGGCCGCGGCGCTGCGCGCTCAGTGGGGCGATCGGCCGGGCAACCTGCATCGCTGAACGGATCCATGGGCAATCGTCTATCCAAGATCTACACCAGGACCGGCGACGACGGCACTACCGGCTTGGGCGATGGCAGCCGCGTCGCCAAGGATTCGGCGCGGGTCTGCGCGTACGGCACGGTCGATGAAGCCAACTCCGCGATCGGCCTGGTGCTTGCGACGGAGCTTGCCGACGACATCCGCGACTTGCTGACGACCGTTCAACACCAGATGTTCGATCTCGGCGGCGAGTTGTGCATTCCCGGGCATGCGGCAATCAACGACGACGACATCACTGCCCTCGAACGGCACCTTGATCGCTACAACGAAGCGCTGCCGCCGCTGAAGGATTTCATCCTGCCCGGCGGCGGCGAGGCCGCAGCGCGCTGTCACCTGGCGCGCACCATCGTCCGCCGCGCCGAGCGCGAAACGGTGACGTTGGCGCATCACGATTCGGTGCGACCGGAAGCGATCCGGTATCTCAATCGTCTGTCGGATTTGTTGTTCGTGCTGTCGCGCGTGCTCGCGCGCGCCGGCGGCCACGGTGAAGTGCTGTGGAACCACGAGCGCCGCAAGGGCTGATGCCGGCTCCCATGCGTATCTACACGCATCCCGCCTGCCTCGACCATGACACCGGTCCGGGCCATGCCGAACGCCCGCAACGTCTTGCCGCGGTCACCGAAGCACTGCAACAGCATTTTGATGACCTGGACTGGCATGACGCGCCGCGGGCGACCCGCGGCCAGTTGCTGCGGGCGCATCACGAGTCGCTGTTGACCAGCGTGCTGGAAACCAGGCCCACCGACCGGATCATGCTCGACCCCGACACGGTGTTGTCGCCGGCGTCCGCGGAAGCGGCATTACGCGCGGTCGGAGCGGCGATCGCGGCGACCGATGCTGTCCTCGGCGGCGAGATCAAGCGTGCGTTTTGCGCGGTGCGGCCGCCGGGACATCACGCCACGGCCGACATCGCGATGGGCTTCTGCCTGTTCAACAGCGTTGCGGTCGCGGCCGCGCATGCCCTCGAGAAATATTCACTGACGCGAGTGGCCATCATCGATTTCGATGTTCACCATGGCAACGGCACGCAGGCGATCTTTGCTTCGGAACCGCGCGTCATGTACATCAGTTCGCACCAGATGCCGCTGTACCCGGGCACCGGCGCGGCCGAGGAACGCGGTGTGGGCAATATCGTCAATGTCCCGTTGCCGCCTGGCGCAGGTAGTCGTCAATTCCAGAAAGTGTGGAGCGAGCAGCTGTTGCCCGCGCTCGATGCATTTCGTCCCCAACTCTTGTTGATCTCGGCTGGTTTCGATGCGCATTGGCGCGATCCCTTGGCCCAGTTGCAACTCGCGACCGAGGATTACACCTGGATCACCCACGAGTTGATCGCCATCGCCGATGTCCATGCCCACGGCCGGATCGTCTCGATGCTTGAAGGTGGCTACGACCTCGACGCACTGCGCGAATGCAGCGTGGCGCACGTCGGCGCGCTTCGCATCGTTTCGTAGAGCGGAGCGTGCTCCGCAGGAGCTTTGCCGTAAAAGCGACGGGCAAGTGTGCACTTGGAACTGTAAAGCGGTTTTATGCCGCGGATTGACGCGGATACGGCAATCCCGGGGAAGTCCTTTGAGGCTTCATCAGATCTTTCGCTTGATCCGCGTCAATCAGATTTGATCAGTGGCAAAAAACCTTTACGACTCACCCACCGCCTTGCGCCGATGCCGGCACGAAATCCAGCGAAACCGAATTGATGCAGTAACGCAAACCGGTCGGCTTCGGTCCGTCCGCAAACACATGCCCCAGATGCGAGTCGCAATGCGCGCATCTGGCTTCGATCCGCTGCATGTCGGCGCTGCCGTCGCTGTGCTCGGTGACCGCCTCGGCAGAGATCGGCTGGAAATAGCTTGGCCAGCCGCTGCCCGAGTCGTACTTGGTCTCCGACAGGAACAAGGGCGCGCCGCAGGCCACGCAGACATAGGTGCCGGCTTCCTTGTGCTTCCAGAACCTGCCGGTGAATGCGCGCTCCGTCGCCGCGCAACGGCACACCTG
>JAYTAY010000119.1:0-4683 GCA_043737255.1 Luteimonas sp. | reverse complement strand
CGCGCGGCTGACCGGTGTGATGTCGACGAAGGCCACACCACGCGCGCTGCAGATTGCCCGCGCCGCCGCGTTGTAGGCATCGAGCTCGCTCGACACCTTGCAGAGATCGCGGCCCGATGCGCCGCCGAAGCGGGTCGCGCCCCAGTCGGGAATGCTCAGCACCAGCATGCGATCCTTGCGGCCCCCGGTAAAACCGATCGCTCGTTCGAGCAAGGCCGCGAACTCCACGCGATAGTTGTCGACATCGCGGCCGCGATACTGGTTGTTGACGCCGATCAGCAGGCTGACGAAGGCGTATTCGCCTTGGGGTTGCGCCGCATTGATGGCGGTATCGAGTTCGTCAGTGGTCCAGCCGGTCCTTGCGATGATGCGCGGATCTGACAGCGCGATCCCATGACCGCGCAAGCCACGCGCAAGCTGCATCGGCCAGCGGTCACTTTCGGCCACGCCTTCACCGATCGTGTACGAATCGCCCAACGCAAGGTAGTCATGCATGCCGCGGTTTCCTGAGGGCGTATGGACGGTCGTGCTGCACGCGGCCAGCATGCCGGCGAGCGCCAGCACCAGCGCCCTATGCAACGGCCACCTGCCGGACCGCATTGGCCCGTGCGTAGCGTGCCAGCACGCGATCGATGCGTGAAAACACCTCGCGCAATTCATCCGGCTGCGGCAACAGCGTCACCCGGAAATGGTTGCGATACGGCACGTTGAAACTGGAACCGGGCACGATCAGCACGTCTTCGTTCTCCAGCATGTCGAGTGCGAATGCGTGATCGTCGAACCCACGCGCGGCGTCGCCGACGACCGCGGGAAATCCAAACAACGCGCCGGCGGGCGCCACCAGTTCGAGGTGGTCGCTGGCCGCGCAGGCATCTATCAATGCGCGACGGCTTTCATACAGGCGCCCTTCGGATCGGCATAGCGGCGTGATCGTGTCGACGCCATGCAGGGCGGCGTCGATCGCGAACTGTCCTGGCACGTTGGCGCACAGGCGCAGCGCGCCAAGCAGGTCCATCGCGTGGTGATAATCGCCGCTGGCCAGCGGATCACCCGACAGCATCGCCCAGCCCACGCGCCAGCCGCAGGCGCGATGCACCTTCGACAAACCTCCGAACGACAGGCACGGCAGTTCGCCGGCGAGCGGCGCCAATGGCTCGAAGGTGGCGTCGTCGTACAGGATGCTGTCGTAGATCTCGTCGGCCATCAGCAGCAAGTGGTGCTTGGCGGCGATGGCGACGATGCGCTCAAGCAACGCGCGCGGATAGGTCGCACCGGTCGGATTGTTGGGATTGATCAGCACGATGGCGCGGGTGCGCGACGAGACCAGCGATTCCATCTCGTCGGGGTCGGGCAGGAAACCCTGATTGGAGCCGGCGTTGCCCGGGTCGCAGCGGTAATACACCGGGCGGCCGTCGTTGAGGATGGTGGCGGCGCTCCACAACGGGTAATCGGGCGAGGGCAGCAACACTTCGTCGCCGGGATTTAGCAATGCGCGCAGCGAGATGTCGATCAGTTCGCTGACGCCGTTGCCGATGAACACGCGCTCGGGCGAGGCGTTAGGCGTGCCGCGTTGCTTGTGGAAGGCGGCGATCGATTCGCGTGCCTGCGGCAGGCCCTGCTGGTGGGTGTAGGGATCGGTGCTGGCGATGTGGTCGGCGATCGCGCGTTGCAGGTGTTCCGGCGCGCGGAATCCGAATGCGCCGGGATTGCCGATGTTGAGCTTGATCAGGGTGCGGCCCTGGCCTTCCAGTTCGCGCGCGCGGCGGGCGAGTTCGCCGCGGATTTCGTAGCGGACTTCGGACAGGCGCTCGCGGGTCGGCAGGTTGGGGATCGACATCGAAGGCGTGGGGGGATTGGAGGGGCTCGCAAGCCTAGCTGAAACGGTGCGTGGCTTCAGCTTTCGGGGGAATAGTCTCGTAGCCCGTGTGGAGCGCGGTGATACCCGGGGCTCTTTCGCTCTGCCGACCAAAAACCCCGGGCATCGCCGCGCTCCACCCGGGCCACATCCTGTTGAAAAGCTTGCCTGGCTTCGCTGTTGAAGGGCGTTGACCAGCTGCGCTGTTGAAGAGCCTTTCGCCCTTTGGGCTAGTAATTTTTCTTTGATGAGCGCAAAGAAAAGTCACCAAAAGAAAGGGCTTTCCCCGATCACAGCGTCAAGCCGATTTCATTGCTGAGGGAATTTTTCGACTCGCCATCCATGGCTCGATCGAAAAACGGCGCACATCCATGTGCGCCGCCCTCCGGGTCTACGCGCTTTACAGTCAGTTACCCACAAACGCTGATCCCGAGCTTGTCGAAGGACGGCCACTTTGAATCTTTGGAACAAAGCTCTGATGTTGCAGTTCCTGCCATGCCACCAGCGCTAGAATCCCTGCCGATGCAAACGCAAACCACCCCATGACCCCCTTGCGCGCGATCGGTTGGCCGTACGAAGGCCCGCCCGACGACCCGCAATGGCGAGAGTTGATGGCCAAGCATCCACAGGCGCAGCTCGCGCGCGTCATCGAGCAGCATCGCTCCGGCTATGTGATGGCCGATACGCCCGACAGCAGCTTCAAGGCCGAATCCCTGCCCGACTGGCAACGCCCGCGGTTTCCCGCGCAGGATCGCGCGGCCGTCGGCGACTGGGTGCTGGTCGAAGGCGTGCCGGGCGAGGAGCGGCGGATCGTGGCGCTGTTGCCGCGGCACAGTGCGATCAAGCGCGGCGCGGCGGGCGAGCATTACAAGCAGCAAGTGATCGCCGCCAACATCGACACGGTGTTCGTGGTTTGCGGACTCGATGCCGATTTCAATCCGCGCCGCATCGAACGTTACCTGCTGCTGGTGCGCAGTGGCGGCAGCGAACCGGTGGTGGTGCTGACCAAGGCCGACAAGGCGCTTGCGGAAAATCCCGACGCGGTCAACGACGCCATTGCCGGCTTGGCCGAACTCGAAGCGCAGGACATCGCGGTGCGCGCGGTCAACGCCAAGGATCACGACAGCGTGTCGGTCCTGCACGCCTGGTTGCAGGCGGGACGCACCGCGGTGTTGGTGGGTTCGTCCGGCGCGGGCAAATCCACGCTGACCAACACGCTGCTGGGCAGCGACCGGATGAAGACGGCGGACGTGCGCGAATCCGATTCGCGCGGCCGCCACACCACCACGCATCGCGCCTTGATTCCGCTGCCATCCGGCGCATGCCTGATCGACACGCCGGGCATGCGCGAACTCAAGCCGACCGGCGAGGAAGATCTCGGCGAAGGCGGGTTCGCCGATATCGAAGCGCTCGCCGACGCCTGCAAGTTCCGCGATTGCAAGCACGAACGTGAACCCGGTTGCGCGGTACGTGCGGCGATCGAGGCGGGCAAGCTTGGCCGCGATCGGTATGCGAACTATTTGAAGCTGCGCGACGAGGTGGCCGGCGCCGCCGAAAAACTCGCCACGCGGCTGGCTCAGAAAAGCGAGGAGCGCGTCATCGGCAAGGCATTCAACAAGCGCCTCGACGACAAATACGGGCGGCATTGAGCGGCGAGCCGCTCCTGCAAAGGCACGCCATGTCGGCTGTGCAAATCGCGGATTGCCAGCGCGAAGGCTTGACTGCGCTACCGGCCGCGGGCGTAATCGGGGCTTGGAAACATCCTCGACCCCCGAGATCGTCCATCACGCCGCGCTCGACGCGCGCATGGTCAAGGCGGCCCGCGGCATCCGCTTGCTGAGCCTGGTCAGCTGGCCAATGGCGTTGCAGCAGCCGTTCCTCGATGCCTTTGCGCGCGGGCAGCCGGCGCTGCCAAAGGTCGAGTATCCCAAACATGATTTTTCCGAGCCACGGCGCGAACTCGCCGCGATCGCTGATGAGGCCGATCCGCAACATCCGCTCGGCATCTATCTGATCGAATCCGCGCGCAGCTGGTCGATCGCGGCCGAGTTGCTGGAAGTGCTCGGCACCAATGACGTCACCACCCATTCGGTGCGTCTGTTCGGTCGCCCCGAGGAACCGCTGCCGGGCAATGGTCCGACCACGCGCGAAGCCGCGGGGCACTTCATCGCGATCGCCAACGAACTCGATCGCGAATTGCTGGCGCCGTCGGAGGAGGTGGTGATTTCCGCCACGGCATTGCGGCTGCAGCTGCAGGCCGACCTGGACGACTTCTTCGATGAACGCGTGATCGAGGTGGTGCTCGATCCCGAACTCATCGCCAAGGCCGCGGCCGGCGCAACCCGGATCCGCTTGCGCGCAGGCGCGGCCTTCAGCGATTACGACCGTCACCAACTGCTGCAGCACGAAGCCTTCGTGCATTCTCTGACAGCGCTCAACGGCCGTCTGCAGCCGCAATTCCAGAGCCTGTCATTATCATCGCCGCGTACCACCGCGACCCAGGAAGGGTTGGCGACGTTTGCCGAGCAGATCACCGGCTCCATCGACATCGAACGCATGAAACGCGTCAGCCTGCGCATCGAAGCGGTCGCGATGGCGATGGAAGGCGCGGACTTCATCGAGGTGTTCCGTTATTTCCTGGCGGCGGGGCAGAACGATGTCGAGAGTTTTTCCTCGGCGCAGCGCGTGTTCCGCGGCGTGCCGTTGCATGGGGGCGCGGCGTTCACCAAGGACACGGTGTATTTGCGCGGCCTGGTCGGCGTGCAC
Source organism: Luteimonas sp. (assembly GCA_043737255.1). GTDB lineage: Bacteria > Pseudomonadota > Gammaproteobacteria > Xanthomonadales > Xanthomonadaceae > JALYOU01. Next base: position 62 of record JAYTAY010000119.1, on the reverse strand, counting down.
ACGTTCTTCCGCCGGGCACTGCGGCAGCGCAAGTTGCGGCTGTGCCGGTTGTTGTTCGCGGG
>JAYTAY010000118.1:0-10667 GCA_043737255.1 Luteimonas sp. | reverse complement strand
CACACGCGCACCGGACTGCGCGCCTTCACCCTGCACTACGCAGCACCGGAACAGGTGCGCGGCGAGCCCGTCACCACCATGACCGACGTCTATTCGCTGGGAGTGGTGTTGTACGAACTGCTGACCGAGGCCAAGCCCTACCAGCTCAAACGGCAGACCGATGCCGAATGGGAAGAAGCCATCCTCGCCGGCGATCCGCAGCGGCCATCGCTGGCCGTGATGCGGCTGGCGGCGTCGGCAACAGGGACCAAGGTCGACATGGCGGCGCTGCGGCGACGTGCACGCGGGCTGTCCGGCGATCTCGACAACATCATCCTCAAGGCGTTGGCCAAGCGTCCGGAACAGCGCTATCCGTCGGTCGAAGCCTTGTCGCTTGACCTGGATCGCCATCTGGACGGCAAGCCTGTGCACGCGCGCCCGCAAAGCGTCCATTACCGCGTGCAGAAATATGTGCACAGGCATCGTTGGACGCTGGCCAGCACGACGCTGATCGTCGGCGTGATGCTGGGCGCGCTCGGCATCGTCGGCTGGCAGGCGCGGCAAGCCGTGCAGGAATCCGCGCGCGCGCAAGCGATGCAGGATTTCGTCATCGGCTTGTTCGAGAACGCGGTCGTTGCGAACAATGGAGAGCCTCTGGATGTGCATGCGCTGCTCAAGGCCGGCGAGCAACGCGGCAATCGCGAACTGGCCCGGCAACCGCGCGCGCGCGCCGAACTGCTGGGCGTGATTGCGCAGATCCACATCGGGTTGGGTGATTACCGGGAGGCCATGGCATTGCTGCAACGGCAATCTGCGCTGATCAGCCACCTGCCCGATGCCCCGCCGGGACTGCGCCTGGAAGCGGCGACGCAGACCGGTCGCGTGCACGACCTGCTGGGCAATGCGCGCACCTGCATCAACACCCTGCAGCCGATGCTTGACCAGGTACGCCGCGAACGCGGACAACGGCCGTTGCAGGTCGCCGAGTTCTATTCGCAACTCGGGCGCTGTCGTCGCGCGATCGGTGAATCGCAGACCGCGCGTCTGCTGTTCGAGCGCTCGCTGATGATCCGTCGCAACGCGCCTGATGCCCAGGTTGGCGTGGTCGAAAACCTGGCCGACCTGGCGGCATTGCATTCCGATGCGGGCGATGCGCGGCAGGCATTGCGCAGTTATCGCGCCGCGTTGGCGCAGTTGAGCGCGACCGTGGGCGATCGCCATTCGCTGTCGGTGGACCTGTTGCGCAGCATCGGCACGACGCACCGCGAACTGGGCCAGTCGGACGCCGCGGAAACCGCCTATACCGAAGCACTGACGCTGGCCAACGTGCTGCTGGGTCCAAACCACCCTTCGACGCTCACGGTGCGTCGCCAACTGGCCGCCGTGCATCTGGACCAGGGCCAATTGGCGCAGGCCGAACGCGAATTCCGCGCCACCCATGCGCTGGTCGTCGAACGGCTTGGCCCGACCCACCAGGATGTCGCCCGCGCCTGGAATTCGCTCGGCATCGTCGCCTGGGAGCGCGGCGACCACGCAGCTGCGAGGCGCGACCTGCAGCGTGCGATCGCGATCTGGCGACAGCCCGCGGGCGCCGGCGCGCTGTCGGGTGGCCTGTTCAATTACGCGATGATCCTGCACGACAGCGGGCGCGACGACGAAGCGCTGCGTGCGCTGCAGGAATCACGTCGCCTGCGCGTGGCGCAGCACGGTGTGCAGAGCGCCCTTGTCGGCGATACCGACCGGTTGATCGGGGAAGTCCTTGCCGCAAACGGAAATGTCGTCGAAGCACGGCTGCGCCTGACCCAGGCTGTGCAGTTGTTGCGCGCCGACAGCAGCGCCGATCACCCGCGCAGGCATCGCGCCGAACTCGCGCTCGCCCACCTGCAGGCGAAAGGTGATGAATTTCCTGCTGCCATGCTGGAGTTCCAGCGGATTATTGATTTGCCCGGAGAGGACGCGGAGGTGCGAAAAGTGCAGTGGGCGGCGCGCGCCTATGCCGCGGAAGCGCGCTGCGCGCATGCCGACGTTGAACGCGGTCGAAGTGAACTCGATGTCCTCACCGAAGAACTGCGCACCGCACTGCCCGATGGCGGCGTGCTGCCGCGCCGGGTCGTCGCACTGCGCGTTGCCTGCGATCAGTCGGCTTCGCTGGCATCCAGCAGTGAGGGCTGACGCAGTTCGATGCATCCTTCGCCGCGTGCGATGTTCTTGAACTCGGCACGGCTGACCGACACGTAACGCTCGTTGCCGCCGATCTGCACCTGCGGCCCGTCCTGCACCGCAAGCCCCCTGTCATCGACGCGCACGGTCATCGTCGCCTTCTTGCCGCTGTGGCAGATGGTCTTGATCTCGGTCAGCTCGTCGGCCCACGCCAGCAGGTGCTGACTGCCCTCGAACAATTCGCCGCGGAAGTCGGTGCGCAAGCCGTAGCACAGCACCGGAATGTGCAGCGCGTCGACCACATCGCTGAGTTGCCAGACCTGTGACCGGCTGAGGAATTGCGCTTCATCGACCAGCACGCAATCGAGCTTGCCGTGTGCGGCGATATCGGCGCGGATGCGTTGCGCAAGATCGTCATTGCGACCGAAGGCAACCCCTTCGGCACTCAACCCGATGCGCGATGCCACCGTGCCGCTGCCGGCGCGGTCATCGAGCTTCGGTGTCAGGATCATCACGCGCATGCCGCGTTCGCTGTAGTTGTGCGCCGATTGCAGCAACGTCGTGGTCTTGCCAGCGTTCATCGCCGAATAATAGAAATAGAGTTTGGCCATGCGGCGAGTTTATCCGCACGCCCACCTTGTAGGAGCGTCCCATGGGCGCGATGAGGCTTTCCCGGTAACGCGCATCTCGCGTGCACAGCTTGACCAGCTGCGTTGAATCTGCCGAAGGACCCGATCACCGACACAATCGTTCGACAAGCCCGCCATGCACGCACAGAATGACCCGTCCTGAATTCACTTCCATGGCCCGTTCAGGTTGCGAAAAAACAAGACGTCATCCGCGAAGGCGGGGATCCATGCCATGGAAAACAACGCTACAGGATGACCAGATTCGGCGGCTCAACGGCCCGTCGAACCGCGAACAACATGCACGGCCTCAACCCTCCACAGTCCGCTGCCGTCGCACACTGCGATGGCCCGCTGCTGGTGCTCGCCGGTGCGGGCAGCGGCAAGACGCGCGTGATCGTCGAGAAGATCGCGCACCTGATCCAGTCGGGCCGTTATCCGGCCAAGCGCGTCGCCGCGATCACGTTTACAAACAAGGCGGCGCGTGAGATGCGCGAACGTCTTGCACGGCGCTTGAAGCAGGATGCGAGCGAAGGCTTGATCATCTCCACCTTCCATGCGCTCGGCTTGAAACTGTTGCAGATCGAACATGCAAAAGCCGGTCTCAGGCGCGGTTTCTCGGTGTTCGACAGCGACGACAGCGCTGCGCAGATCAAGGACTTGTTGCCGGGTGCGAAACCCGATGCGGTGCAAGCCGCGCAGTCGTTGATCTCGCGCGCCAAGAGCGGTGGGTTGTCACCACAACAGGCACTGCAGGCCGCGATCACGGTGCGTGAGCGCGAGGCCGCGGCCTTGTATGCGAAATATCAGGCGCGCCTCACCACCTTCAACGCGGTGGATTTCGACGACCTGATCCGCCTGCCGGTCGAGTTGCTGGAAAACGATGCGGAGTGCGCGCTGGCATGGCGCGAGCGCATCGGCTACCTGCTGGTCGACGAATGCCAGGACACCAACGATGCGCAATACCGCATGTTGAAGGCGTTGGCTGGTGACAAGGGCAACTTCACCTGCGTCGGCGACGACGACCAGAGCATTTACGCCTGGCGCGGCGCCAATCCGGAGAACCTGTCGCAACTGGCGCGCGACTATCCGGCGTTGCAGGTCATCAAGCTCGAACAGAATTACCGCTGCAGCAATCGCGTGCTGCGCTCCGCCAACGCCTTGATCGCCAACAATCCGCACGAGCATCCAAAGCAGCTGTGGAGCGCGCAGGCCGACGGCGAACGCATTCGCGTTTGGGAATGCCGCGACAGCGCGCATGAAGCCGAACGCGTTGCAGGCGAAATCCATTTTATTCAGACCGCACGCAATGCGCCGTGGAGCGATTTCTGCGTGCTGTTCCGCGGCAACCATCAATCGCGTGCGCTTGAAAAAGCGCTGCAGTTATTGCGCATTCCGTATCACTTGAGCGGTGGCACTGCGTTCCTGGAACGCGGCGAGGTCAAGGACGCGCTGTCGTGGTTGCGGTTGATCGCCAATCCCGAGGACGACGCGGCATTCCTGCGCGCGGTGCAGTCGCCCAAGCGCGAGGTCGGCGCGACCACGCTGGCCAAACTCGCCGAACTGGCGCAGCACGCCGGTTTGCCGCTGTCACGCGCGGCCGAATCGATTGGGTTGTTGAAGCAGCTGCCACCACGCGCGGGCAATGCGCTGAGCGGTTTCGCAGATATCGTGCGGCGCCTGCGCAGTGAAGCAACCCGGTTGCCGCCCGCCGAACTGGTGCGGCAACTCAACGAACGCTCGGGTTTGCTGGCGGCGTTGCGCACGCAATGCAAGACCGACGCGATGTTCGCGATTCGCCGCGGCAACCTCGATGAACTCGCCGACTGGTTCGACGGCCCGCGCGGCGCCGGTCCCGGCGAACTGGCCGCATCGCTGGCGTTGTTGTCTCACGCCGACAAGGGAGACGCCGGCAACCAGGTGCGGCTGATGAGCCTGCATGGCGCCAAGGGGCTGGAGTTCCGCTACGTGTTCATCGTCGGCGTAGACGACAAGACGTTGCCGCACGAAGCCAGCATCGACGAAGGCCGCATCGACGAGGAACGCAGATTGCTCTACGTCGGCATCACCCGCGCCAAGGAACAACTGTGGCTGTCGCACTCTCGCGAAACGCAGCGCTGGGGCTCGAAGATCCGCTTGCAGCCCAGCCGTTTCCTCGATGAACTTCCCGCGGCCGAACTGCAACGCGATGGTGCCGATCCGGTGGCCGATGCGGAGCGCAAGAACGAACGTGCGACTGCGGGGTTTGCGGCGATCAAGGCATTGCTGGAAGTTTGATATGCATCGGCATCCATGCAGGCGGCTCACACATATCGTAGGGCGCAATAACCGAAGGGCATTGCGCCGGAAAGTTTCCAGTTGCAACACATCAAACCCACGAGAAGTGCTTGGGCGGCTTTTTAACCAATACAAATCTTGGCCCGCTATTCCGGCTCGAAAAGACATGCGGCGGAAACGCTGACACGATGTGGTTTTGAGAGGCCGCGTACGCGGAATGACCAGCTTCGCTGTTGAAAAGCGCTTTGCGCGGCGGCTTTTGCCGTCTTTCGTTACTGTCGCCATGAATTGCCTGTGCTCAGGATTCGATCGTCATTTCGCCGCATTCGGCGGAAGCGACTACGTCGATTCCGCCCTACGGATGAGCGATCCCCTGACACGATGCGGTTTTGGGACTCCGCTACACTCGCCGTCCCCATTCACCTGCGGAGCGCGCGATGCGTTCGATCCTGCTGACCTTTTCCTTGCTCACTCTGGCTATCGCTGGCTGCAAGGGCACCGACACAACGCCCAAGCCCGCGGATGATGCGGCCGCGAAGCCGGTCGTCGAGCAGACCGCTGCAACATCGGCGGTCGCCGCGAACGACAACCTCAATGCGGTGTTGTGGATGCAGACCTCGGCCGAGTACAAGGCGGTCAGCGAAACCATCTACCGCGCCGCCGCCGACAAGCTCGACACTGCGTTGAACGAAAAGAACTGGGATGCGCTGGTGCCCGGCGAACGCGGCAACGCGGTGACTGGCTTGAAGCCCGCCGTGATCATGGACGTCGACGAAACCGTGCTCGACAACTCCCCCTACCAGGCGCGGCTGGTGCGTGATGGCAAGGAATTCGACGACATCACCTGGGACCAGTGGGTTGCCGAGAAGAAAGCCAAGCCGCTGCCGGGCGTGGTCGATTTCGCCAAGGCTGCTGCTGCAAAAGGCGTGACCATCCTGTATCTGTCAAATCGCGCCGAGCACCTGCAGGCGGCGACACTCGAAAATTTGCGTGCCGTCGGCTTGCCGGTGAAGGACGAATCGGTGTTCCTGGGCTTGGGCACCTTCGTCAAGGATTGCGAGCAGAACGGCAGCGAGAAGGATTGCCGGCGCAAATTCGCCGGGCAGCAGTACCGGGTGGTGATGCAGTTCGGCGACCAGCTTGGCGACTTCGTGCAGATCGTGGCCAACACGCCGGAAGGCCGCGGCCAGTTGCTCGACGAATACAACGACTGGTTCGGCGAACGCTGGTGGATGCTGCCGAACCCGACCTACGGCTCGTGGGAGCCGGCGGTGTTCAACAACGCCTGGGATCAGCCGGCGGACGCGCGACGGCAGGCCAAGCGACAGGCGCTGGATGTCGCGAAATAGGGTCGCGATTCTGCCCCGTAGGGGCTTGGCGGTTGTAGGAGCGCCCCATGGGCGCGATGGCTTTCCCGGTAACGCATCGCGCCCATGGGGCGCTCCTACAAGTCTGCTGATTCTCGTAGCGTCAATACTTTACAAGTCAATATCTCAGGTGTTGCTTAAGGTTCGGACCTGCGCTTGCCTGCTGGCGTCCGGTTTTGGCCGGAGCCGTACCACAACTGATCCTCTTCCGGCTTGCCGGAATTTCAGGAGACCTCCGGGTCTCCTTTTTCTTTGGCCGCGTCTCAAACGTAGCCTGCGTGGAGCGCAGCGATACCCGTGGTTTTTGGGCTGGCGGAGATAAAGAGCCCCCCGGGTATCGCTGCGCTCCACCCGGGCTACGTAAATCGATGGTCGGCCGATGCCGACTTCGCGACGCCGAGCCTTGCCGGGCCTGCACTCTCACAGCCAAGATGCGGTTCGGGTCCTGGGGGCTTCGCATGCGCTTTGATCGCAAACCTACGCTGCTGCTTGCCGGCCTGCTGTTCGTGGGCGCAACGGCCGTATCGCTGGCCAGCTGCGAGCGTGATGCGCTGGCCCCGCTGCGCGGCGGCGCTACCAAGCCGGCGCAGGCGGTGGTGTTGCTGACCCGTCATCTTCACCAGAACGACCTGGCCGCATTCGCCCGCGACGCCGTCCCGCCGGCGTTGCACCAGCGCCTCCAGGCTGGATGGACCGAGGGCCGCACGCGTTGGCCGCTGACCGAAATGCCCTTCCACGAACGTATGCCCAGGCTGCTCGGGGCGTTATCGGCGCAGGGTTCGGAAACGCGGCTGCAAACCGTCTTCGATCGCCAGTTTTCGGGCGCCACCGCCGAGCTCAAGGCGGCCGCGGCCTCGCTGGGGCTGTTCGGCGTGCAATACATCCGCAACGAGGGCGACTACAGCGCCGACGAACGGCAGCATTACGCGCAGTTCCTGCAGGCGATCAGCAAGTGGGGGGTGTCCGCGCCGCTGGGCGATGCCGGGCGCGCCAAGCGTGCAATCCCGCAACTGGTGGCCGCTGCGCGCGGGACCGGACTCACGTCGGAAGCGGAGTTCGGGGCGGCGGGCATGGAACAGAGCCTGCGCAAGCTCGGACCGTTCGTGGCGACCGTCAAGCAGACCTTGTCCGGCTACGGATTGAACCTCGATGACAGCCTCGGCGGATTGCAGGCCGGACTGGTCGAACAAGACGGCGACCACGCGCGCGTGCGCCTGCGCTACACGCTGGGCAACACGCCCATCGACACCGTGGTCGCGGTCGAGCGGCACGGCAATCGCTGGTACCTGAGCGACTACCTGCGGCATGCGGAGGCGTCGTTGCGTGCGCCCGCGGCCGCGCCATTGCAGTGATGTCCTACCGCAGGGTGGGCCTTGGCCCACCATTGCGGTGATCGGAACCGATTACGACGCAGGAGCGAAGTAATTCGCGACTTGACCTACCCGTCGCGACTTCCTTCGCTCCCACCAGAGCAACCTAACCGGTTGTGAGCCGCTTCCCGGCCCCAACTCGGTAAGATTCGACGCATGCCTGTCGAACAACCGTCGCTGCCCCTGCCCGAACCGCCGCTGGACCACCCAGAACCGATCACCGCGCCAGCCCACATCAGCCGCAAGCGGTCGGTTGCGCCGTGGTGGTCGCGGCTGCTGGGTCGCGCGCTGGATCCTTGGATTTCACTCAAGCTCGAGCCCGAAACACCCAGCCAGTACGCCGATGGCCGCCCGGTGTGTTACGTGCTCGAGGACTACGGGATGTCGAATGCGCTGATCCTGGAGCGCGCCTGTCGCGAGGCCGGATTGCCGTCGCCGCTGCAGCCACTGCCCGGCGATCCGCTGGGACGCAAGCGCGCCTACGTGGCGTTGTCGCGGCGCAATGCCAGCACGCTTGCGCCCGCGGGTCCGCCCGCGGCGAAAACGCATTCGGGCTCGCTGGCGCGCCTGCTGGAAGCACATCGCGACTATCCCGAGCTCGACGTGCAATTGGTTCCTGTGTCGATCTTCGTCGGCCGCGCGCCGGACCGGAACAGCGGCTGGTTTTCGGTGCTGTTTTCGGAAAACTGGACGCTGGTCGGCCGCTTCCGCCGGTTGCTGGCGATCCTGCTCAACGGCCGCGGCACCATCGTGCGGTTTTCGCCGCCGGTGGCGTTGCGCGGGATCATCGAGGAAGGCCTGCCGCCCGAACGCACGGTGCGCAAGTTGTCGCGCGTGCTGCGGACCCACTTCCACCGCATCCGCGCCGCGGTGATCGGGCCGGACTTGTCGACGCGGCGGTTGCTGGTCGACAAGGTGCTGGCCTCGGATTCGGTCAAGGCCGCGATCGCCGACCAGGCACGTCGCGACAGCAGCGGCAAGGGGCGCGCGAAGGAAAAACCGGCAGATGCGTGGAAGAAGGCGCATGCCTACGCCTGGGAAATCGCCGCCGATTATTCGCACCCGGTAGTGCGATCGCTGAGTTTCGTGCTGACCACGGTCTGGAACCGTATCTTTCGCGGCGTGCTGGTGCATCACCTCGACGAACTCAAGGCGGTCGCACCCGGCAACGAAATCGTTTACGTGCCCTGCCACCGCAGCCACATGGATTATCTGCTGCTGAGCTACCTGCTGTACCAGCGCGGCATCGTGCCGCCGCATATCGCCGCCGGCATCAACCTCGATCTGCCGGTGATCGGCAGCATCCTGCGCCGCGGTGGCGCGTTCTTCATCCGCCGCAGTTTTCGCGGCAACGCCCTGTATTCGGCGGTGTTCACCGAATATGTCGCGCAGCTGCAGTCGGGCGGTTACTCGCTGGAATATTTCATCGAAGGCGGACGCTCGCGCACCGGTCGTTTGCTGCCGCCGAAGGGCGGCATGGTGGCGATGACGGTGCGAGCGTTTTTGCGCCAGCCGACGCGGCCGGTGTTGTTCCAGCCGGTGTACATCGGCTACGAAAAACTGATGGAAGGCAACAGCTATCTCGACGAACTGACCGGACGCCCCAAGCAGAAGGAAAGCATCTGGGCGCTGGTCACCAGCATCCCGAAAATCCTGCGCAGGAATTACGGCCAGGTGGTGGTGAATTTTGGTGAGACGATCGCGCTCAACGACATGTTGGCCAGGCACGCGCCGTCTTGGGACGGCACGCCTTTGCCCGATGACGACAAGCCCGGCTGGCTGGCCGCCACCATCGATGCCACCGCGCAGCAGATCCAGGTCAACATCAACCGCGCCGCCGACGTCAATCCGATCAACCTGCTGGCGCTGGCGCTGCTGTCGACGCCCAAGCACGCGATGGGCGAGGCCGACCTGCTGACCCAGATCGCGTTGTCGAAGACCTTGCTCGGCGAAGTGCCGTACGGCGAACGCGTCACGGTTACCCCGCACACGCCGCAGGAAATCATCGCCCACGGCGAGGAAATCAACGTGCTGCAACGCATCGCGCATCCGCTGGGCGATGTGCTCAGCGTCGACGGCGACAACGCGGTGCTGCTGAGCTACTTCCGCAACAACGTGCTGCACCTGTTCGTGGCGCCGGCGTGGATTGCCTGCTGCTTCCAGCACAACCGGCGCATGAGCCGCGGTGCGGTGTTGCGGCTGGGGCGCACGCTGTACCCGTTCCTGCAGGAAGAATTGTTCCTGCCGTGGGACGAGGACACCTTCACCGAGCGCCTGCAGAAAACCATCGACGTGTTCATCCGCGAAGGGTTGCTGGAACAGACCAGCGATGATGACGGCGGCATCCTCTCGCGCAACGCCGGGCAATCCGACGAAGTGTTCCGGCTGCGCGCGATCGGCCACGCGCTGCAGCAGGCGTTCGAGCGTTACTACATCGCGATTTCGGTGCTGGTCAAGAACGGAGCCGGCGCGCTCACGTCGGCGGAACTGGAAAACCTGTGCCAGCTCGCCGCGCAACGCCTGAGCCTGTTGTACGCCCCGGCCGCGCCGGAATTCTTCGACAAGACGCTGTTCCGCGGTTTCATCCACAAACTGCGCGAACTCAAAGTCGTCTGGCCCGACGCCAACGGCAAGCTTGCCTTCGACGCGCGCCTGGACACCTGGGCCAAGGACGCCAGGGTCATCCTCGGCCGCGAATTGCGGCATACGATCGAGAAGGTGAGTCCGGAAATGGCGAAACCGGCGCTGGAACCGGACAACGTGGGATAGGGCGATGCGCACGAAACGCAGGCCTCTGCGTGCGCGGTCGGCAGTGAGCAGCCCATGCGGAGCAACAGCAATCGATGTGCTCCGCCTGTCGCTGGACGCGAGTCATGTCGAGCACTCTC
>JAYTAY010000117.1:0-4713 GCA_043737255.1 Luteimonas sp. | reverse complement strand
GGGCGCGATGAGGCTTTCCCGGTAGAGCCTCATCGCGCCCAGGTGCGCTCCTACAAGCAACCAAAGTCCGCCGTGTGGCAAAAAATCGGTGCGCTGATGCTTTTGCCTCGGCATGGCGGCATCGGCGACAATGCGCATTGCCGTCCGCAGGCCGTAGCCGATCCCTCGGCATCCCGCCCGCGGACGCGTTCTTTTTTCTTCTGGATGTCCCCATGAATTTCCACGAATACCAGGCAAAACAGCTGTTTGCCGATTACGGCATCGCCGTGCCGGCCGGACGCATCGCGCGCACGCCGGACGAGGCGGTGGATGCGGCCAAGGCCATCGGCGGCGACTTCTGGGTGGTCAAGGCGCAGATCCATGCAGGCGGCCGTGGCAAGGCAGGCGGCGTCAAGCTGGCCAAGACGTATGACGAGGTCAGGCAGTACGCCGCGGCGATGCTGGGCACGCGGATGACGACTTACCAGACCGCCGGTGTCGCCTTGCCCATCGATAGCGTGCTGGTGACGCAGGCCACCGACATCGCCAAGGAGTTGTATCTCTCCGTGTTGACCGATCGCAGCAGCAAGTCGATCACGTTCATCGCGTCCAGCGATGGCGGCGTCGAGATCGAAAAGACTGCAGAAGAAAATCCCGACGCGATCCAGACGCTGCATGTGAACTACGTGCAGGGTCTGCAGCCGTATCAGTGCCGCGATCTCGGCTTCAATCTGGGCCTCAACGCCAAGCAAGTCGGTCAGCTGACAAAAATCATGCTCGGCCTGTACAAACTCTTCAACGAAAAAGATCTGGCGCTGGTCGAGTTGAACCCCTTGGCGATCCTCGACAACGGCGATCTTGCCGTGCTCGACGGCAAGATCAATTCCGACGACAACGCCACCTTTCGCCACGCCGATCTGGCTGCGATGCGCGACATCCGCCAGGAAGACGAGACCGAAGTCCTCGCCAGCCAGCACGACCTCAACTACGTGACCATGGACGGCAACATCGGCTGCATGGTCAACGGCGCGGGCCTGGCGATGGCGACGATGGATGTCATCAAGCTCAGCGGCGGCGAACCTGCCAACTTCCTCGATGTCGGCGGCGGCGCCACCAAGGAACGCGTCACCGAAGCGTTCAAGTTGATTCTGTCGAGTGACAAGGTCAAGGCGATCTTCGTCAACATCTTTGGCGGCATCGTCCGCTGCGACATGATCGCCGAGGGGATCATCGCGGCCGTCAAGGATGTCGGCGTGGAAGTGCCGGTGGTGGTGCGTCTGGAAGGCACCAATGTCGAAGCGGGCAAGGCGTTGCTCAAGAGCAGCGGACTTGCGATCGAATCGGCCGACGACATCAACGACGGTGCGCGGAAAGTCGTCGCTGCGGCGAAGAAAGCCGCCTGACAGCTCCTGCAAAAGCAAAAGCAATCAAGGATTTTTCAATGAGCGTTTTGGTCAACAAGAACACCAGGGTCATCGTGCAGGGTTTCACCGGCACGCAAGGCACCTTCCACGCCGAACAGATGGTCGAATACGGCACCCAGGTCGTCGGCGGTGTCACCCCTGGCAAGGGCGGCACGCAGCATCTCGGCCTGCCGGTCTTCAACACGGTGGCCGATGCGGTCGCCGCAACCGGCGCCGATGCGTCGGTGATCTACGTGCCGCCGCCGTTCGCGGCCGACGCGATCCTGGAAGCGGCCGACGCCGGCATCAAGGTCATCGTCTGCATTACCGAGGGCATTCCGGTGCTCGACATGCTGCGCGTCAAGAACACGTTGAACGGTTACGACGATGTCGTGCTGATCGGCCCCAATTGCCCGGGCGTGATCACGCCGGGCGAGTGCAAGATCGGCATCATGCCGGGCCACATCCACATGCCCGGCAAGATCGCCATCGTCTCGCGTTCCGGCACACTCACCTACGAGGCGGTGCACCAGACCACGCAGGCAGGGCTGGGCCAGTCGACCGTCATCGGCATCGGCGGCGACCCGATCAACGGCCTGAACTTCATCGATTGCCTGAAGTTGTTCCAGGACGATGCGCAGACCGAAGGCATCATCATGGTCGGCGAGATCGGCGGCAGCGCCGAGGAAGAAGCGGCCGAATACATTGCGCAACACGTCACCAAGCCGGTGGTCGGTTTCATCGCCGGCGCGTCCGCGCCCGCGGGCAAGCGCATGGGCCATGCCGGTGCGATTGCATCGGGTGGCAAGGGCACTGCGGAAGGCAAGTTTGCGGCGCTGGAGAAAGCCGGGGTGACGACCGTGAGGTCACCGGGGGATTTGGGCATGGCGATTGCGAAGCGGTTGGCGAAGTAAGCGAATTCAACTCGTGTGTGATCAAAAAAGGCCGCCTTTGGGCGGCCTTTTGTTGTTCCGGCAGGTGTGCGCCAACAGCCGGACCTTCACCCCAACCCCTCTCCCGCTGCGCAGGAGAGGGGCAGAAGCGATCCGGTATCGTCGGCTTGGACTGCCAGTCGCGTATCGTTTCTCCGAAGAAAATGGCGAAAGTACTTGCTTTGCTCTAGCCCCTCTCCTGCGTAGCGGGAGAGGGGTTGGGGTGCGGGTGCGGCTTTTCCCTACAGCGTCAGCACAATCCATCCGGGAGACTCTTCCCGACTGAAACAGCCAGGTAGCGCGCAAAGATGCGCGAAGGCCAGAAACAGACTTTCGCCAGATATCTGCGCAAGAATATGACCGATGCCGAGCGCGCCATGTGGCGTGTCTTGCGCAATCGAACACTGGCCGGTTGCAAATTCCTTCGTCAATATCCGATTGCTCGTTACATCGTCGACTTCGCCTGCATCGAGCGACGCTTGGTCATCGAGCTCGACTTCGGTCAGCATGCCGACAGCGATACGCACAGCGAACGAACGAGTGTCATCGAGGCATTCGGTTACCGAATGCCTGGTTTCTGGAACAATAACGTCCTGACCTCGCCAGACGCCGTTCTCTCTGTCATCTTCGCGGCGCTTGAACCAGATTCGCTCCCGGGCCAATGACGGAACCACAAACGCCATGACACTCCGCATCGCGCTCGCCCAATTCGATTTCCCGGTAGGCGCCGTAGCGCAGAACGCCGAGCGCATCATCACGATGATTGCAGAGGCGCGCGATCTGCACGGTGCCGATGTCACGTTGTTTCCGGAACTCGCGGTCAGCGGTTACCCGCCGGAAGACCTGTTGCTGCGGCCGAGCTTCCTGGCCGATTGCGAAGCCGCGATCCATCGCATCGCCGCGCGCACGCACGGCATCGTCGCCGTGGTCGGCTGGCCGCAGGCCGCCGGTGCGGTGGTGTACAACGCTGCCAGCGTGCTGCGTGACGGTGCAATCGAACACACCTACCGGAAACGCGAGTTGCCCAACTACGCCGTGTTCGACGAACGCCGCTATTTCGATGTCGACCCCGATGGCGGCGCATGCGTTTTTGATGTGCGGGGAGTTACGGTCGGCCTGCTCATTTGCGAAGACCTTTGGTTTGCCGAGCCTTTGGCGCAGACCCAGGCGCAAGGCGCGCAACTGGTGCTGGTGCCGAATGCATCGCCGTTCGAGCGCGATAAACATGCGCAACGCGATGCGTTGCTGGCGATGCGCGTCCACGAAACACAGGTCGAAGGCCGCGGTGTCGCGCTCGCGTATCTGAACGTCGTTGGCGGGCAGGATGCATTGGTGTTCGATGGCGCGTCGGTGCTGGCCGATGGCGATGGCGTCATCCATGCGGCCGCGCGCTCGTTCGAGGAGCACTGGCTGGTGGCCGACTACGACGCGTCATCGCGCAAGTTCGCACCGCTGGCGTGGCCCGCCGAAACCGACGAAAGCCGCGATGGATTGGCGTGGCGCGCCATCGTCCGTGGCACCCGCGATTACTGTTTCAAGAATGGATTTCAAAAAGTGTGGCTGGGCTTGTCCGGCGGCATCGATTCGGCGCTGGTGCTTGCCGTCGCGGTTGATGCGCTTGGCGCCGACAATGTCACCGCGGTCCGCTTGCCGTCGCGGTATACCGCCGACATGAGCAACGATCTCGCCGCCGAACAATGCGCAACGCTCGGCGTCAACTACAAGACCATCGCGATCGAAGCGCCGTTCAAGGGATTCCTCGAGGCGCTGGCGCCATTGTTCGACGGCACGCCGGTCGATGTCGCCGAGGAAAATCTGCAGTCACGGTCGCGGGGCGCAATCCTGATGGCATTGTCGAACAAACTCGGCGGGCTGCTGCTGACCACCGGCAACAAGAGCGAATACGCGGTCGGCTACGCGACCATTTACGGCGACATGTGCGGCGGTTATGCGCCGATCAAGGACCTGTACAAGACCGAAGTGTTCGCGCTCGCGCGCTGGCGCAACACGGTGGGCGGGGCGCCGGTCATTCCCGAAGCGGTGATTGCGCGGCCGCCGTCGGCGGAATTGCGCGACAACCAGAAGGACCAGGACTCGCTGCCGCCCTACGACGTGCTCGACGCGATCCTGCTGCGGCATGTCGACCAGGAACAATCGCGGGACGAGATCGTCGCCGCCGGTTTCGATGCGGCGATCGTCGACAAGGTGTTGCGCCTGGTGCGGATCAGCGAATGGAAACGGCACCAGGCCGCGCCGGGGCCGAAGGTGTCGCGGCGGGCATTCGGCCGCGAGCGGCGTTATCCGATCAGTAATGGTTATTCAGGTTGAAATCCGTAGGGCGGAATCGACGCAGTCGCTTCCGCTGAATGTGGTGAAGTCACCATCCGGATTCTGAAGCC
>JAYTAY010000116.1:0-10730 GCA_043737255.1 Luteimonas sp. | reverse complement strand
AGATTCGCTCCTGCTTGAAGTAACTGCGGCATTGCAATTTCTGGGATGCGCGCGCGCCCTGACTGTTCGCAGGCGGAAATCGCCACGCTGCGCCAATGCCCGCATCGCTTTTCCGCACGCTCCGCATCAAGTTTGACTTCGCTGCGTTCGCTGATCACCGGAAGGATTGCGGTCACCCCAAGCTCCGTCGCCTTTTGCACGATCAGGTCCATCTTCTCGCCCCGTGCGATGCCTTGCAGCAGCGTGATGCGCAACGGTGACTCGTTATCCACTTCGCTTGCGGATATGACCTCGGCAAGCACTTCACGTTTGTTCGCGCTGATGATGCGCGCCTCGTAGTCGCGGCCGTCACCGTTGAACAATGTGCATGAATCGCCGTGCGCAAGCCGCAATACCCGCACAAGATGTTTGGCCACATCCTCTGACAACGCGACATGGTTTCCAACCGCAAGCATGCAATCGACGTAAGCACGGGTCAGGCGCATGTGATCGCCCTTGGGCCCCTGCCCATCAAGGGGAGGGTTGGGATGGGGATGGCTTTGCTTGCGATCAGGCTTCGCATGGGCGTATGGAAACACCATCTACATCCCGGCCTTCCCCTTGAAGGGAAAGGAGACAAGCCAACCTCAGACATCAGCTGTTGCCTCATCGATCGCCACACGTGTGACATCGGCCAGCAGTACAAGTTGTTCCTCGTCGATGCAATAAGGCGGCATCCAGTACAGTACGTCGCCGAGCGGACGCAGTACCACGCCGCGTTCGAGCGCAGTGCGATAGGCGCGCAATCCGATGCGAAGTGCCGGATCGAACGGCGTGTGCTTGTTGCCGTCGCGCGTCAATTCAAAGGCGACAATCATGCCGGTCTGTCTCACATCGGCGACATGTGGATGTTGCGCGAAAGGCGCAGCCAGTTGCGCCATGCGGGTGGCCGTTAGCTGATTGCTTGCGAGCACGCCGTCTTCCTCAAAAATGCGCAATGTCGCCAATGCCGCCGCGCAGGCCAGTGGATTGCCGGTGTAACTGTGCGAATGCAGGAACGCGCGCTCGCGTGTGTCGTCGAGGAAGCCGTCGTAGAGTTCCTGTGTTGTCAGCACCGCGGCCAGTGGCAGGAAGCCTCCGGTCAGTCCTTTCGACAGGCACAACAGGTCCGGTGCGATGCTCGCCTGTTCGCAGGCGAAGAACGTGCCGGTGCGGCCGAAGCCGACAGCGATCTCGTCGGCGATCAGGAACACGCCATGCGCATCGCAGAGTTGACGCACACGCTTGAGGTACTCGGGATGATGCATGCGCATGCCGCCCGCGCATTGCACCAGCGGCTCCAAGATCACCGCGCACACTTCACCGGGATGCCGGTCGAACAGCGTGGCGAGGTCATCGGCCGCCTGCATCGCGCGTTGCGCAGGACTCTGCCCGGGGTGCGCGTGATACGCATCCGGCGACGGCGCAAACAGCGCTTCCGCCAGCAACGGTGCATAGATGCGGCGATACAGCGGGATGTCGCCGACCGCCAGCGCGCCAAGGGTTTCGCCGTGATAGCCGTTTTCCAGTGCGATGAAGCGCGTGCGGTGGTCCTCACCGCGATTGCGGAACCAGTGGAACGCCATCTTCAACGCAACTTCGACGCCCGCCGAACCGTTGTCCGCGTAGAACACCTTGGTCAGCGGTGCGCGATCTCGCTGCCTGGGCGCAATAGCCAATAATTTTTCGGCCAGTTCGACCGCCGGCTGGTGCGAAAACCCCGCGAGCAATACATGCTCCAGCGTCCGCGCCTGCTCGGCGATGGCGGCGGCGATGCGCGGCTCGGCATGGCCGAACAGATTGGTCCACCAACTGCTGACCGCATCCAGGTAACGGCGACCATCACGACCGATCAACCAGGCGCCCTCGCCGCGTTCGATCGGGATCAGCGGCAGCACGTCCGGATGCTCCCGCATCTGCGTGCACGGATGCCACAACACGTCCAGGTCACGCGACCGCCAGGCAGCGGCGTCCGCTATCATCGAATCCGCATGAAATTGATTGCCCATTCCCACATTATCGCTCGCCGCAGCATGTCGCACGGCATGTTAGCGCTGGACGCCACGGCGTGACCGTGCGCCGTCTGCCGACCATCCATGGCGTCACCGAACACGATGCCGGTCCCTACCGCATGGAGCGGCTCGATCTCGAATTCGGCAACGGCGAGCGCCGCCGCTACGAGCGCCTGCACGGCCGCGGGCACGGCGCCGTCATCGTCGTGCCGATGCTCGATGACGAAACCGTGCTGCTGGTGCGCGAATACGCGGCCGGCGTACATCGCTACGAACTGGGCCTGGTCAAGGGTCGCATCGACGCAGGTGAACTTCCGGAGCAGGCCGCCGATCGCGAGTTGCAGGAGGAAGCCGGCTATGGCGCGCACCGGATTGATGTGTTGCGTTCGCTGAGCCTGGCGCCGAGCTACATGAGCCACCAGACGCATCTGGTGATCGCACGCGATCTGTATCCGCAGCGCTTGCCCGGCGACGAGCCCGAAGAACTGGAAGTGGTGCCGTGGAAGATGGCGGCGTTGCATGAATTGATCCTGCAGGAGGATTTCTCCGAAGGCCGCTCGATCGCTGCGCTGTTCATCGCGCGGGAATGGTTGCTGCAGACGCAATGAAAATTTCGGACGAGAACATTTCGGACGAGATCCGTGAAGGCGCCATTGCCATCGCACGCGATGCTGCCGCGGTCATTGTCGGCATCTACGAAGGTGCGTTCGCTGTGGAACACAAGGCGGATGCCAGTCCGCTGACCGCGGCCGACCTTGCGGCGCATCACTGCATCGTCGAAGGCCTGGAACGGCTGACGCCTGATATTCCGGTGCTGTCCGAAGAGGCAGCAGAAGATTCGCCATATGACCTGCGCAAGCAGTGGGCGCGCCTGTGGCTGGTTGATCCGCTGGACGGGACGCGCGAATTCGTCAAACGCAATGGCGAGTTCACGGTCAATCTGGCGCTGATTGATGAGGGTGTTGCGATATTCGGCATCGTGCTGGCGCCGGTCGGCGGTGCGCTGTGGCATGGCGAACGCGGGCGTGGCGCGTTCCGTCGCGATGCCAGCCACGACATCGCCATGCAGACGCAACGACCTGCCGCGCGTCCGTTGCGCATCGCCGCCAGCCGTTCGCATCGCGATCCACGCACCGAAGCACTGATGGCGCGTATCGGCGATACGGAACAGGTGGCGCTGGGCTCTTCGCTGAAATTCTGTCGACTGGCAGAAGGCGGCATGGATGTCTATCCGCGCTTCGGTCCGACCAGTGAGTGGGACACCGCGGCCGGTCAATGCGTGCTGGAAGCCGCAGGTGGTTGCGTGATCGATCGCAAGGGCCGACCGTTGCGTTACAACCAGCGTGAGACCTTGCTGAATGGGGATTTTCTTGCGCTTGGTGATCCGACCTTGCCGTGGCGGGATTGGTTGGATTGAGGTGTAGGAGCGCCCCATGGGCGCGATGTGCGTTACCGGTAAAGCCCATCGCGCCCATGGGGCGCTCCTACAAATAGCGATCGCGGGAATGTGACGGAATCAAGGGCCGCAAAATGCATGGGATAACGACAAGTGAGAGAACAAAGCCACAACATCCCGCACCTCCTCGACATCATGGCGCGCCTGCGCGATCGTGAGTATGGCTGCCCATGGGATGTGCAGCAGACCTTTGCCACGATCGCGCCGTACACCATCGAGGAAGCCTACGAAGTCGCCGATGCGATCGACCGCAACGACATGATCGATCTCAAGGACGAACTCGGCGACCTGCTGCTGCAGGTCGTATTCCATGCGCGCATGGCGGAGGAGCAGGGCGCGTTCGCGTTCGGCGATGTGGTCGCTGCGATCATCGACAAGATGACGCGACGGCATCCCCACGTCTTCGCTGGCACATCGGCGGAGGATGCTCAGACCCAGATACGCGCTTGGGATACGTACAAACGCAACGAGCGCACTGCCAGCGGCGACACCGATGAATCGGCACTTGCTGGCATCGCGCGCGGCATGCCGGAATGGCAACGCGCGGTCAAGCTGCAGCAACGCGCAGCGCGGGTCGGTTTCGACTGGCCGGATCCCGCGCCGGTGATCGAGAAGTTGCATGAGGAAATCGAGGAAGTCCGGGTCGAATTCGCCGCGGTCGCGGCAGCGCCGGAGGATGCTGGCGCGCGCGACAAACTCGAGGACGAGATCGGCGATCTGCTGTTCGTCTGCGCCAACCTTGCGCGGCATGCCAAGGTGGATGTCGGCAGCGCCTTGCGCCGCGCCAACCGCAAGTTCGAGCGCCGCTTCCGAGTGATGGAGGCACTGGCCGCGGCGGATGGCATCGACTTGTCGTCGCAGTCACTGGAAGCGCAGGATCGGTACTGGGATCGTGCCAAGGCTTTGGAATCAAATTAGCCCGGGTGGAGGCGCAGCCGATACCCAGGGCTGTTCGGTGATCGTCAATAAAAAGCCCCGGGTAGACCCGCTTCGCTGTTGAAAGCCGCTGCGCTCCACCCGGGCTACGAATGACATCAGAGGTTGCACCCATGAATCGTTACGCAAGCTTTCGCGAGTTCTATCCGTTCTATCTCAGCGAACACAGCAACCGCACCTCGCGACGACTGCATTTCATCGGCAGTTGCGGTGTGTTGGCGCTGATCGTGATTGCGATCGTGCAAGGTGACGCGCGATGGTTGATCGGTGCATTGCTGTGCGGCTACGGATTCGCGTGGGTGGGACACCTCTTCTTCGAGAAGAACCGGCCCGCGACGTTCAGGCACCCGCTGTATTCGTTCGTCGGCGACTGGGTGATGTTCAGGGACATCCTGACTGGCAAGATCAGGTTCTAGCCAGTCGATTCCGCACGTGCCGGGACGGCCCAGTCAGCCGTGTTCACGGTTCAGCCTGCATCTTCACATGGCGTCCACTATTGCCCCGGCGATCATTACTTCACAAAGCTGAAGGGAGTGACGGACTATGCGTAATCCGCAAGAACCAGCCGGACTGGTGCTGATTGTCGAAGACAACCGAAATATCTCCGAAATGGTCGGCGAATACCTCGAAGGCAAGGGGTTTGAGGTCGATTACGCGGCTGATGGCCTGGACGGTTACCGGCTGGCCTCGGAAAACAGTTACGACGTCGTCGTGCTGGACCTGATGCTGCCGCGCTTGGACGGCATCGAAGTCTGCCGCCGCCTGCGTGAAGAAGCCCGCAAATCGACGCCGGTGTTGATGCTGACCTCGCGCGACACGCTCGACGAAAAGTTGACCGGGCTGGGCGTCGGCGCCGATGACTACCTGACCAAGCCGTTCGCCATCCAGGAACTTGAAGCACGCCTGCGGGCGTTGATCCGTCGCGAGCGTCGCCAGGTCGGCGCCGAAGTGCTCAAGGTCGCCGATCTGGTACTTGATCCTGCCAGCCTGCGCGCAACCCGCGGTGGCTCCGAACTACAGCTCTCGCCGATCGGTCTGAAGCTGTTGACGATCCTGATGCGCGAATCGCCGCGCGTGGTCAGCCGCCAGGAAATCGAGCGTGAAATCTGGGGCAACGGCCTGCCCGACTCGGACACCTTGCGCAGCCATTTGTACAACCTGCGCAAGACCATCGACAAGCCATACGAAAAACCGTTGCTGCACACCGTGCAGAGCGCAGGTTACCGGATTGCCGACATCGAGCAGCCACCGAACTGACCCGACCCGATCAGCATCGCCCGTCCCGCGGTCGATCGAACCAGGATCCGATGTAAGCCACGATGTCCCAAGGTCTCCCACGCAAGATCAAGATCGCCTTCATCCTGCAGGCGGTCATCGCCAGCTTCGCGATCGTCATCGGCGTCTACATCGCCAGCACGGTGGCGCAGCATGCGCTGACGACGCAGCGCATGCAGGCGGAGGCGTCGAGTTTCTGGAAGGGCAAGCGCGCCAACCCTGCGTTTCCGGCGCCCAGGAGCTCAGGCATCAACGGGTTTTTCGTGGCGAACGAGGACCTGGGGCGCGCGCTGCCTCCGCAACTGGCATTGCTGCCCGAAGGCGTTTCCCAATTCTCCGCCAAGCACCGGAAGATGCTGGTCGATGTGCAGCCGGAAGGCAGGCTGTACATGATCATGTCGTTCCCGCTGGTCGACCGCGTAGTGTTCTGGGTCGGGCTGACCTCGATCGTGCTGGCCTTGCTGACGCTGTACGCGGTGACGTGGCTGACCTATCGCACCTCCAGGCGGATGGTGTACCCGGTCAGCTGGCTGGCGGCACGCGTGTCCCGATGGGATCCGCAGAATCCAGAGATCGCTATGCTGGGGCTGGATCAACTTCCCGAAGACGCGGGCACGGAAGTGGAACAGTTGTCCACGGCGTTGATCGAGCTGTCGATGCGCATGCGCGATTTTGTACAGCGCGAGCGCAATTTCACCCGTGATGCCAGTCATGAACTGCGCACGCCGCTGACCATCATCCGCGTCGCCACCGACCTGATGCTGGATGACCCGGAACTGCCTGCGCGATCGTTACGCTCGTTGCAGCGCATCCAGCGCTCGGGCCGCGACATGGAGGCGTTGATCGACGCGTTCCTGATCCTCGCACGCGAAGCCGATATCGAACCACTCAGCGAGACATTCAATGTCCACGACGTGGTTTATGAAGAAATCGCGCGGGTCAAACCGATCTGCGGCAGCAAGTCCTTGCGGCTTGAAGTCATCGATGAAGCCTCGCCCCAGCTGCACGCGCCGCCGCGCGTGCTCGCTGTGATGGTAAGCAACCTGCTCAACAACGCCTGTACGTTTACCGACAGTGGATATGTTGAAGTACGCATTGCAGCCGACCGGATTGTCGTGCGGGATACCGGCATCGGCATGCGCCGCGATGAACTGGAGCAGGCTTTCGAGCCGTTTTACCGGGCTGACCAAGTCAATCCCGCCGGCAAAGGCATCGGCCTGTCGGTCGTGCGCCGTCTTGGCGAGCGTTTCGACTGGCCCGTGAGGCTTGAAAGCACGCCTGGAGAAGGCACTACGGCGACGATCCTTTTCAAACACTGAATTTTGTACAGCTGCGCTTCCCGTAACTGAACTCAACACAGGTTCGGTGGTCTGGCTGTCAACCCTCCCAACATGAGCGCGTTAGCGTTCGTTGACCAGAAACTGCAAGCGAGCGCATGAGCACACAACGCAAATCCCCCGTCGCGCCTTGGCGCCGCATCGGTATCGCCGTGGCTGTGCTCGCCACCGTGGCAGCTGCCCTGTGGTTCTGGACCCAGCGCAAACCCTCTGTCGAAAACAGCGGTTACCGAACCGCGCAGGTACAACGCGGCGACATCCGCGTGGCGATTTCGGCTACCGGCACGCTGGCGGCGATCTCCACGGTGGATGTCGGCAGCCAAGTGTCCGGGCAGGTGATCGAGGTGCTGGCGGACTTCAACGACCAGGTGCAGGAAGGCCAGGTCATTGCACGCATCGATCCGAGCACGTTCGAGGCGCAGATCGCGCAGGGCGCGGCGTCCGTTTCCAGCGCGCGCGCCAACTTGGCGACGGCGCAGGCCACGCTGCGCAACGCTCAGACGGATTTCGCGCGCAAGAGCCAGCTCACGCAACAGCAATTGGTTGCCCGCAGCGACGCCGACCTTGCGCGCGCGGCGCGCGACCAGGCGCAGGCTCAGGTCGCAGGCGCGCAGGCACAGATCACACAACAGATCGAATCCACCAAGACCTCGCGGCTCAACCTGGAACGCACGGTGATCCGCGCGCCGGTCGATGGCGTGGTACTGACGCGTACCGTTGAGCCTGGGCAAACGGTTGCCGCCAGTTTGCAGGCGCCGATCCTGTTCCAGATCGCCGAAGACCTGTCGAAGATGGAAATCGTGCTGGCCATCGACGAGGCCGACATCGGTCAGGTCAAGGCCGGGCAAAACGTCTCATTCAACGTCGATGCATTCCCGGATCGCCAATTCCGCGGTGTGGTGCAGCAGGTGCGCCTGTCGGCGACCAATACCAACAATGTCATTACCTATCCGGTAGTGGTGACCGTCGACAACGCGGACCAGGCATTGCTGCCCGGCCTCACCGTCAACGCCGAAATCGAGGTCAGCCGTCGCGGCAACGTGCTGCAGGTGCCGAACACGGCATTGCGTTTCAAGCCCGCGGATGAAAAACAAACCGCGGGTGGCGCGCAGGCACAGGGCGGACAGCGCATGCGTGGCGGCGGCATGGCCGATGAGTTGCCGGGCTTCGTTGCCACGCTGCAACTGACGCCGGATCAGCAAGCAGCGTTCGATACCGCCATCGCAGTCGTGCGCGAACGCGCCGCCGCGCGGCAGGCGCCGCAGGCACAACCTGCTGGCGGTGGCGCCGGATTGTTCGGTGGTGGGCGCGGTGGCCCTGGGCAGCAGAGCGGCAATCGTGGCGGCGGCAACATGGACGGCGCGATGCGCCAGCGCATGCAGGAGCGTTTCAGCCAGCAGTTTTCCGCGTTCCGCGCCACTCTCAACGCCGAACAAGGGCAGCAATGGGATGCGCAGATCGCATCTGCCGTCACCGCGCGCCGCGCGCCGCTGTACAAGCTGGTGGACGGCAAGCCCGAGGAAACCATGGTGCGCGTCGGCGCGGCCGATGGCAGCAACACCGAAGTCTCCGGCACTATCGCCGAAGGCGATGTGGTGATCATCGGCAGCGAACGCGCGGCGACGGAACAGTGAACATGGCGGCTGCCCGCGAGCAGGCAAACACGCGAGTCGCGGTCATAGAAACCCGCGCGCTGGGCAAGGTGTATTCCGAAGGTACCGAAGCGGAAGTGGTCGCGTTGAAGCGTGTGGAGCTGAAGATCCATCGCGGCGAATTCGTCGCGATCATGGGTCCCTCCGGATCGGGCAAGTCGACGCTGATGAACCTGATTGGATGCCTGGACCAACCCAGCAGCGGCACCTATCTTTGCGATGGAGTCGATATCGCCACGCTCGCTGCCGAAGAGCGCGCTGTCCTGCGACGGGACAAGATCGGCTTCGTGTTCCAGGGCTTCAATCTTTTGCCGCGCATGAGCGCGCTGGAAAACGTCGCGATGCCGCTGGGCTATGCCAACGTACCGCGCGAGGAACGTCTGCAACGAGCGCATGCGGCGATGGCCGCGGTCGGCCTCGCTACCCGCGAACGCCACCGCCCGAGCGAATTGTCCGGCGGCCAGCAGCAACGCGTCGCCATCGCCCGTGCATTGATCAACCGTCCGCCGATCCTGCTGGCCGACGAGCCCACCGGTGCGCTCGACAGCAAGACCGGTGAGGAAATTCTGGCGTTGTTCAAGCAACTGCAGGCCGACGATCACACCGTCGTGTTGATCACTCATGATCCCGATGTCGCGCAGCATTGCGACCGCATCTTCGTGATGCGCGACGGGGAATTGCATGAACAGGAGCGGCTCGCATGACATGTTCCTGCTCATGCGGGTGCGAATTCATTCGCACGCTCTTCGATCACAAGCGTGCAAATGAATTCGCACCCACAAAAGTCTGCACCACGTGAACTTCCTCGAAATCCTCCGCACCGCCATCTTCGCCTTGCGCGGAAACTGGATGCGCAGCGCGCTGACCTCGCTCGGCGTGATCATCGGTATTGCCGCAGTAATCGTCATGGTCTCGGTCGGGCAGGGCACGCAGGCGGAGATCGACAAACTGGTGTCGGGCCTCGGTTCCAACCGGCTCGACATCAGTGGCGGCGGCGGCGTGGGCGGCGGAGGAGTGCGCGTCGCCGCGGGCAGTCGTTATACGTTGTCGCTGGAAGATGCGGATACCATCCGCGCGGAAATTCCAGAGGTCGAATACGTGGCTGCATCGTTGCGCGGCGGCAGCCAGATTGTCTTCGCCGAGAACAACTGGTCGACGCAGTGGCAAGGCGTGCAACCGGACTGGTTCGAGATCAACGAATGGATCATCGCCAGCGGCCAGGGTTTCGAGCCCGGCGATTTCAACGGCGCTTCCAAATCCGTGATCCTCGGCGAAACCGTGCGCCGTGAACTGTTCGGCGACGAAGATCCCGTCGGACAGACCGTGCGCCTGGGCCGCGTGCCGTTCACCGTTGCCGGTACATTGAAATCGAAAGGACAGGGCGGCTTTGGTCAGGACCAGGACGACCTGATCGTGGTGCCTCTGGAAACCGCGCGTCGCCGCTTGTCGGGTTCGAACGCATTGCCGCCCGGCGCCGTGCAGCAGATCACGCTCGGCGTCGGCCGCGCGGAGGACCTGTCGTATGCGCAGGGCGAGGTCGAAGCGCTGTTGCGGCAGCGACACAAGATCCAACCGGGCGAGGACGATGATTTCAGCGTCCGCAACATCGCCGAAATCGTTGCGACGCGCACGCAGACCACGCGCTTGATGTCGCTGCTGCTGGGCGCGGTCGCCGGCATTTCGCTGATCGTCGGCGGCATCGGCATCATGAACATCATGCTGGTGTCGGTGACCGAGCGCATTCGCGAGATTGGCTTGCGCATGGCCGTTGGCGCCGGCCCCAGGGACGTGCAACGCCAGTTCCTAGCCGAAGCGATGTTGATCTCGCTGATCGGTGGCGTGATCGGGATTGCGCTGGGCATCGTCGGTGCGTTGCTGGTCGGCAAGTTAGGTGCATTGCCGGTGTCGCTGGACGGCAAGGTGATTGGTCTTGCGGCGGGCTTCTCGATTGCGACGGGGTTGTTCTTCGGGTACTACCCCGCGCGCAAGGCGTCGCAACTGGATCCGATCGAGGCGTTGCGGCAGCAGTAGGGATACAGGGAAT
>JAYTAY010000115.1:0-10747 GCA_043737255.1 Luteimonas sp. | reverse complement strand
CAGCTTCATCGCGCCCAGGTGCGCTCCTACAAGGGTTCCGCATCAAGGGAACATCCTCTCAACGCAACGACGTCCCCAACTCATACCAATCCACCTTGCGCGTGATCCACATTCGTTGCCAGCCACGATCCTCGGTGGCATGACGGCGCAACCGCGCGCGCACGCGCGCCACCAGTTCGCGTGGTGAGAAGGGTTTGGCGATGTAATCGTCGCCGCCGAGTTCGAGACCGAGGATGCGATCGACTTCATCGTTGCGCGCAGTCAGGAAGATGACCGGCAGTTCGCTGACCAGACGCAGCTCGCGGCAGACATCGAACCCGTTGATGTCCGGCAAGCCGATATCGAGCAGCAGCAGATCGATACCGCCCTGCCCGCTCCGCGCCACGATCCCGCCGCCGAGCAGGTGATGCTCCACCGTGTAGCCCTCGCTACGCAGCGCATACAGCACGGCATCGGCGATGGCGGGCTCGTCCTCGGCTATGAGTGGTTGTCGGCATTTGCGCGGCAGCATAGCCGCAGTGGATGCCACGGATTATGCTCGCGGCATGAATTACCGCCACGCCTTCCACGCCGGCAACCATGCCGACGTACAAAAGCACATCGTCGTCCTTGCACTGTGCGATGCCCTGACCGCGAAACCGACGCCCTGTTTCGCACTGGATACGCATGCCGGTCGCGGCCTGTACGCACTGGCGGGGAGCGCCGCGCTGAAAACCGGGGAATCCGATGATGGCATCGGCAAGCTCGCTGCAGGCGCATCGAAGGATCCACTGATCGCACGCTATCTCGCAGCCGTCCATGCGTGCCGTTTGCAACACGGAAAGGCCGCGTATCCCGGCTCGCCGTGGCTGCTGGCGCACGCCTTGCGCGCACACGACCACATCGCCGCATGGGAACTGCAACCGATCGAGGCCGCAGCCTTGCAACGGAACTTTGGCGATGACAAACGATTCCAGATCCATGCGGGCGATGGTTACTCGGCGATCAAGGCATCGCTGCCGCCGAAGGACGGCAGCACCAGGATCACGCGCGGGCTGGTGCTGATCGATCCACCGTATGAAATGCAACTGCAGGAATTTGACGCTGCGCTGGCCGCCTTGCGTGAAGGCCTGACGCGCTGGCCGCAGGGGATGTTCGCACTGTGGTATCCGATCAAGCTGCGGCGCGCGTTGCACAATTTCTATCGACGCGCAGCGACGCTTCCGGCCAAGTCCGCCTTGATCGTGGAACTGCTGGTGCGTCCCGACGACTCGCCGTTGCGCATGAACGGGAGCGGGATGTTGCTGCTCAATGCACCGTGGAAGCTGGATCAGGCGCTGACACCGGCGCTGGGCGTGTTGCGCAAGACGCTGGGCGAAGCCGGCGCGAGTCACAAGGTTGAATGGCTACGCGCGCCGGAGTGATCTTGTCTCGGCGCAATCAATCAGGCCCTGGCATCGACGGGCCGCTCCTGCAAAAGCTCACGCCACCTCAGCCACAAGATCGGGCTCGAAAAAACTCCAACGTATTTCTGGAAAACGCTCTTTCAATGCGCGCTCGACCGCATTGATTTGCAGCACCAGCGCGATTGCACTCTGGTCCTCGCACATCTCGGCCTGCACCGAGACCATCACGTCATTGCCCAGTTGCAACGTAATCAGACTGATGACCTGCCCGACCTCCGGCCGTTGCTCGATGAATTGGCGGATCTCCTGCTCGCGTACTGGATCGGTACTTTGGCCGATCAGCATGGCTTTCACCTCAATGGCGATGAAGATCGCGATCAACACCAGCAACACACCGATTGCAAGCGTACCGATCGCATCCCACACCGGATTGCCGGTGACCACCGACAGCAGTACCGCCGCGAGTGCAAGCACCAGACCAAGCAAGGCGGCCAGATCCTCTCCAAAGATTACTACCAGCTCGGCTTGACGACTCTCGCGGAACCACTGCCACAGAGTACGTTGGTCGCGGACCTTGTTCACTTCCTGCAGACAGGCGCGCATCGACACGCTCTCGGCGGCAATAGCAAACACCAGCACGCCAACTGCCCACCACCACTGCTTCAGTGGCTCCGGGGATTGCAGCTTGTGGATGCCTTCGTATAGCGAAAACATGCCGCCAACGGTGAATAGCATCACCGCCACCAGAAATGACCAGAAATAGATCGTCTTGCCGTAACCAAGAGGATGTTGCGGCGAAGGCGGGCGCATCGATCGCTTCATGCCGAGCAACAACAGCAACTGGTTTCCGCAATCCGCGAGCGAATGGACGGTTTCTGCCAGCATCGCGCTGGAGCCGGTGAAAAATGCAGCGAAGCCTTTGGCCACCGCTATCAAGAAATTAGCGCCCAATGCGAAGAAAATTGCTCGTGTCGAGCCGCCGCCGGCCATAAGCTTGATTCCGTTGATGAGAGCAGTCGCGCTGCCGATGCAGAGCAGCGTTGACTCGTGTGATGCACGCATCCTAACAAAACGACCCGCGCGACCGCCGAGCGGACCATGGCGATCAGTGACGCCAACACACCCCCACACCTTCACCCAGCACTGTCCGCGGCCCGCCCCGGCCCCAGCCCCCTTGCGGCAGACCGGACACGCAGTTGCCGCGACAACGACAACGAATACCGTCGATGCCGTTGGTGCGTCGCCCCAGTCTCCTGCTGAACCATGATCGGCGGGCCGGTGTGGATTCGGCCCGCACAAGCCCGTGGCCAGCATCTGCTCCGGCGCCAGCCATGCCTACTTGCGCCGCGTGTTGCGCGACATAGCGCAAGATTGCACAGGCTTTCCACCCCAAGATGACCAACGCTGCCTTGCTCGCGCCATCGCGCAATAACATTTTCCCGGCAACCGAGAAGACCAGGCCACCACCCCACCTCACGTCACTGCTGGCGCCGGGCCAGGTTTCGACCATTTCCAGATGTCGGCCTGTTTCATCGCTAGAGCATAACTTCACTCCGCCCATGCCAGCATCGGACCATGCCTGCACGCAACCGCCTTCCCCCGTGGCATGAAACCTTGCATTTGAGCAACGGACGCGAGCTGCTGATACGTCCCATCCGCAGCGAAGACGCCGAACCGTTACGCGCCGGTTTCATGCTGTTGCAGCCGGACGAAATCCGCCAACGTTTCCTGTTCGCAATGAAGGAATTGACGCCGGAGATGGCCGCGCACCTGGCACGGCCCGATCCCAAACGCGAATTCGCACTGGTCGCCGCCGAACCGCTGCCGCCTGGCGAAGCATTGGTGGGCGCAGTCGCACGCGCTTCAATCAATGAAGGCACGCGCGATGCGGAATTCGCGATCCTGGTCAGCCGTTACATCGGCGGCATGGGTCTCGGCCATCATCTGATGCGGCGACTGGTGCGGTGGGCACGGGGCAAGAAACTCCATCGCCTGTACGGAGACGTGCTGGAACACAACCACGCCATGTTGTCGCTGGCGGAATCGCTCGGTTTCCGGCGCGAACGTGTCGAGGATGCACCGGGATTGACGCGCGTGGTGCTGGAGCTGAAACCAACCGGCCGCTAGCGATCTGGAGCGATGGTTGTCCGCAGTTCGACCGGCCTGCGTTCGCTGGATGGGGAGGCCGACGGCAAGGTTTGCCGCGCTGCGGAAGCACCTTTCAACATCGTGCTGGAAGCCCGGCCATAGCCGCGCACAAGAGAAACCACCATGCCCAGATATGTGATCGAACGCGAGATCCCCGGCGCCGGTAAACTGTCACCCTAGGAACTCAAGGCGATCTCGCAGAAGTCCTGCAGCGTGCTCGATGCGCTCGGGCCGCAGATCCAGTGGCAGCAAAGCTACGTCACCGGCGACAAGGTGTATTGCATCTATATCGCGCCAAAACGAGGATCTGGTGCGCGAACACGCCCGGCACGGCGGGTTCCCCGCCAACCGCGTGTCCAAAGTCGCGGCGATGATCGATCCCAATACCGCCGATTAGGGTGGGTCTTGGCCCACCTCCTTGCGGATGACCGGTAAAGCGGCGGGCAGGGCCGACCTGCGTGACAGGTTAAAATGCACCCCCTATGCGCTGGACGCGACCGCGTCCGGCGCTGTCTTTGTTTTGTGCGCCGATGATCAATACGCCGTTGAATCCTTTCGAATTTCCCACCCCGCCACTACCGAAATCCGGCCAGCAGCGCGCGTATTGGCGCGCGCCAGCGTCGGCGACTGCGCTCGCGTGGTCGATCGCGCGCGCCGCTGAGGCACACGCCGGCCCGTTGCTGGTTGTCGCGCGCGACAACCATGCTGCGCACCAGCTCGAATCCGACCTGCGCACGCTGATCGGCGATGACGCCGCGTTGCTGATCGGCCAGCGGCAGCCTCGTCTGCCGATCGTGCAATTCCCCGATTGGGAAACCCTGCCCTACGACCAGTTCAGCCCGCATCCGGACATCGTCTCGCAGCGGCTGGCCGCATTGCATCGCCTGCCTGCACTCAAGCGCGGCATTGTTGTGGTGCCGGTGCCGACGTTGCTGCAGCGATTGCCGCCGCTGCGTTACGTAGTCGGCAACACCTTCGACGTACGCGTCGGGCAAACGCTCGATCTCGATGCCGAGAAACGCCGCCTGCAATCGGCGGGTTACCGGCATGTGCCGCAGGTACTCGATCCCGGCGATTTCGCCGTGCGTGGCGCCTTGCTCGATGTCTATCCGATGGGTGCGGACACGCCGTACCGCGTCGAGTTGTTCGATGAGGCCATCGACACCATCCGCGCTTTCGATCCAGAAACTCAAAGATCGCTGGACAAGATCGATGCAGTGCAGCTGTTGCCTGGACGGGAAGTGCCGCTCGACGAGGACGCGCTCAAACGCGCGATGACGACGCTGCGCGATCGCTTCGACATCGACACGCGGCGCAGCGCGTTGTTCCAGGATTTGAAGACCGGCTTGGCGCCTGCGGGCATCGAGTATTACCTGCCGCTGTTTTTCGACAGCACCGCCACCTTGCTCGATTACCTGGGCAACGATGCATTGCCGGTGATGGGCGAAGGCGCGTTGGAGGCCGCCGATCATTTCTGGGCGCAGACCGCGGAACGCTACGAGCAACGTCGTCATGACATCGAACGTCCACTGTTGCCGCCGGACGAGTTGTACCTGTCGCCGGATGGCTTGCGCGAGCGGCTCAATCGTGGGCAGCGCATCGAGGTGTGCGGGAAGGATCATCCGAGGCATGGGGAATCGCTGCCGCTTGGCGATCAACCTGCACCGGATGTGCCGGTAGCCGCCAAGGATGTGGTTCCGGCTGCGGCATTGAAGTCGTTACTGGCGAATTATCCCGGGCGTGTGCTGATTGCGGCGGATACGGCCGGGCGTCGTGAGGCGTTGCTGGAAATTTTGCACGCGGCTGAGCTGTCGCCAGAAGTCCTGCCGGACTTGCAGACGTTCATTCGTCAGCCGCACCAAGTCCGGGATGACGCGCAGCCACCACGTTTCTGCATCGTTGTCGCCCCACTCGACAACGGCTTCGCCCTCGACCAGCCGCAAATCGCCGTCCTCACCGAACGCCAACTGTTCCCGGAACGCGCTGCACAACCCCGCCGCCGCAAGCGCGCAGGCCGCGAACCCGACGCGATCATCCGCGACCTCGGAGAACTCTCGGAAGGTGCGCCGATCGTGCACGAGGATCACGGCGTCGGTCGCTATCGCGGACTGGTGACGCTGCATGCCGGCGGCATGGCCGGCGAATATCTCGACATCGAATACGCCAAGGGCGATCGGCTGTACGTGCCCGTCGCGCAATTGCACCTGATCAACCGCTACTCCGGCGCGTCGCCGGAGACTGCGCCGCTGCATTCGCTCGGCGGCGAAGCCTGGGCCAAAGCCAAGCGCAAGGCCGCCGAGAAAGTCCGCGATGTCGCCGCCGAACTGCTCGAAATCCAGGCCAGGCGGCAGGCGCGCGCGGGGCTGGCGCTGGATGTCGATCGCGCGATGTACGAACCCTTCGCAGCCACATTTCCATTCGAGGAAACACCGGACCAGCACAGCGCCATCGAAGCCGTCATCCGCGACCTCGGCAGCAGCCAGCCGATGGACCGCGTGGTCTGCGGCGATGTCGGTTTCGGCAAGACCGAAGTCGCGGTGCGTGCGGCTTTTGTCGCCGCGGTTGCCGGCAAGCAGGTTGCGGTGCTGGTGCCGACGACGCTGCTGGCCGAACAGCATTACCGCACCATGCGCGACCGTTTCGCAGACTGGCCGATCCGCGTCGAAGTACTGTCGCGCTTCAAGTCGACGAAGGAAATCAAGGCCGAGCTGGAAAAAGTTGCCGAAGGACAGATCGATGTCGTCGTCGGCACGCACCGGTTGCTGCAACCGGACGTAAAGTTCAAGGATCTGGGCCTGGTCATCGTCGACGAGGAGCAACGCTTCGGTGTACGCCAGAAGGAAGCCTTGAAAGCCATGCGCGCGAACGTGCATCTGCTGACGCTGACTGCGACACCCATTCCACGCACGCTGAACATGGCGATGGCCGGTTTGCGCGATCTCGCGATCATCGCCACGCCACCGGCGCACCGGCTGGCGGTGCAGACCTTCGTCACGCCCTGGGACGACGCGTTGCTGCGCGAAGCCTTCCAGCGCGAACTGTCGCGCGGCGGCCAGGTGTACTTCCTGCATAACGATGTCGAAAGCATCGGCCGCATGCAGCGCGAACTCGAGGCGCTGGTGCCCGAGGCACGCATTGGCATCGCGCATGGGCAGATGCCGGAACGCGAGCTGGAGCGGGTGATGCTGGACTTCCACAAGCAGCGCTTCAACGTACTGCTGTGCACGACGATCATCGAATCGGGCATCGACATCCCCAATGCCAACACCATCATCATGAATCGCGCCGACAAATTCGGCCTGGCGCAGATGCATCAGTTGCGCGGACGCGTCGGCCGTTCGCATCACCGTGCCTACGCGTACCTGCTGGTGCCGGACCAGCGGTCGATCACCGCCGATGCACGCAAGCGGCTGGATGCGATCGCGGCGATGGACGAACTCGGCGCAGGCTTCACGCTGGCCACGCACGACCTCGAAATCCGCGGCGCCGGCGAACTGCTCGGCGAGGATCAAAGCGGGCAGATGGCCGAAGTCGGCTTCAGCCTGTACACCGAGCTGCTGGAACGCGCCGTGCGCAGTATCAAGCGCGGCGAGTTGCCGGACCTGGACGGCACGCATGCGCATGGCGCCGACATCGAACTGCATATCCCGTCGCTGATCCCGGACGATTACCTGCCCGACGTGCACGCGCGTCTGACGCTGTACAAGCGCATCAGTTCCGCGCGTGATTCCGACGCGCTTCGCGAGTTGCAGGTCGAGATGATCGATCGCTTCGGCCTGTTGCCGGATCCGGCAAAACATCTGTTCGCGATCGCGGAGTTGAAGTTGCAGGCGACGGCGCTCGGTATCCGCAAGATCGATCTCGGCGCAAACGGGGGCCGCCTTCAGTTCAACGCCAAGCCCGACATCGATCCGATGTCGGTGATCCGCATGATCCAGGGTCAGCCGAAGACCTACCAGATGGATGGTTCCGACAAGCTGCGCATCAAGCTGGAATTGCCGGACGCCGCCGCGCGTTTCAATGCGGCGCGTGGTTTGCTGACGACGTTGCGCCCGAGCTGAAGCCAAGTCGCAAGAGCGGCGGACAACTCCGTCAAACCTTCATTCCGGGCCATGTCGCTATGATCGACACATAGGCATCACGATGTCCCTCATGCTCATGCCCACGCTCCTGCGAATCACCACCAGCCTGTTGTTCGCCTGCCTGCTTGCGGCATGCGTGTCGCAACCGCGGCAAACAGCTGCAGTCGCGACTTTCATCGTCGTACGCCATGCCGAGAAGGCGACGCACGATCCCCGTGATCCCGCCCTCACTGAAGCCGGTCGCGTGCGCGCTGACAGGCTGGCGACATCCCTCGCCAGCTTGCCACTGAGGGCGGTCTACGCGACCGCATTCAAGCGCACGCAGCAAACCGCTGAGCCAAGCGCCCATGCCCACGCAGTGGCGGTCATCACTTACGACGCAAAGCAACCCATCTCGGAGTTCGGCGCGCGGCTCAAAGGCACGCATCTGGTCGGCACGATACTGGTAGTGGGCCACAGCAACACGGTGCCGGACATCGCGGCTGTACTCTGCAGTTGCGAAGTGCCCTCAATGGCTGACACCGAATATGACCGTCGCATGACGATTCGTGTTGCACCGAACGGTGCAGCGAACCTGACGACCACGCGCGACCGATGACCCTTGCTGCGCTACCCGATTGGGATGGCAACGTCGCGGCGGCACGCGCACTGCAAGGCGAGCTCGCGCAACAGGTCGTGCTTCGCGACGACTTCGCGACGTCGCTGCGCACCATCGCCGGTTTCAATGTCGGTTTCGAGGATGGCGGCGCTGTCACACGTGCCGCTGCCGTGTTGCTGGATGCGCAATCCTTGCAGCTGCTGGAAAGCCGCATTGCCCGCATCCCCACGCGCATGCCCTACATCCCCGGTTTGCTGAGCCTTCGCGAACTGCCGGCATTGCTGGACGCACTCGCTCTGTTTCCGCAGACGCCCGACCTGGTGTTCGTCGATGGCCACGGCATCGCACACCCGCGCAGGCTTGGCATCGCGGCACACTTCGGCGTCGCCAGCGGTCTGCCGAGCATCGGCGTGGCCAAGAAAATCCTGGTGGGCAACCACGCGACCCTGCACGAGATGCGCGGCGCCTACACGCCGCTGCGCGACAAGGGCGCGCAGATCGGCTGGGTGTTGCGCAGCCAGCTCAAGTGCAATCCGTTGATCGTGTCGCCGGGGCATCGCGTGTCGATGGCATCCACCGCGGAACTGGTGGTGCGCTATCTCACCACGTATCGCTTGCCTGAACCAACGCGGCTTGCGGATCAATTGGCATCTCGCTGCGATGAGTCCCGCGCGGTAGCGACTTTGCCGCTCTTGTAGCCCGAGTAACCCCGGACTTGATCCGGCGGCACCCAACCTTTCGCGAAGAGCCCCGGATGCGGCCTGGGGCCTTATCCGGGCTACTTCGTTGACCGAACCAACGGGCTCGCGGATCGATTGGCATCGCGCTGCGACGAGTGCCGCGGGGTTACCGACTTCTGGGCTCTTGTAGCCCGGGTAAGCGCAGCGCACCCGGGGCTGTTCGCGGGGAGCCCCGGATGCCGCCTGTGGCCTTGTTCGGGCCACGTCGCTGGCATCGTTTCGCAATTACCACTTCACCTCGCGGCAATCGTGCGAGCACTAGAGTGCGGCGTCGATTCCATGGAGCACATGATGTCAATGCCAACCCCCGTCCCGTCCCTGCTGCTGGCTGCCACGCTGGCCATCTTCGTTGGCGGTTGCAGTTCCGCACCGGCCGCTAACGGCGGCACAACCGGACGCATGGTTGCCGACGGCGAAAGCTTCGCCATGCAGCCCGGCGAGACCGTGGTGCTGCCAGATCGCAGCACGCTGCGCTACGTCAACGTCAAATCAGATTCGCGCTGTCCGCCCGGTGTGCAATGCATCCAAGCCGGCAATGCCGTCGTCGATTTTCAGTTGCAACCCAGTGGCGGAAGCATGCAATCCTTCGAGTTGAATTCACCCGACCAACCGCAATCGCGCGATCTGGGCAGCCTGCGGGTGACGCTGCAATCGCTGGCATTCGGCGCTGCGCCTCAAGCGCAATTGAAAGTCGAACGTAATAACTAGCCATCTTGATCTGTAGGAGCGCAACTGGGCGCGATGGGCTTTACGAGTAGCTCCTCATCGAGCCCAGGCGCGCTCCTGCAAAAACCGGTCAGAACCTGCCTTCCTGGAAATCCACGAAGGCCTGCATGATTTCCTGGCGCGTGTTCATGACGAATGGACCGTGGCGCGCGACCGGTTCGCGAATCGGCCGTCCGGCGACCAGAATCAAACGTGCGCCGTTGTCGCCCGCACGCAACGATACGACCTCGCCGCCCCCGAGCACCGCGAGCTCCTGCGCGTCGAGCTTCCGTGCATCGTCGCCATCACCGACCAAGGCATCGCCTTCAAACAGATACGCGAACGCGTTGTGCCCTGCAGGCAATGCGTATTGCCAATGCGCGCCGACTGCCAGCGTAATGTCGAGATAGATCGGATCGGTAGCCGGTTGTGCAATCGGCCCACGGAGGCCATCGACTTCACCCGCTATGATTTTCACGGTGACGCCTTTAGCGGGCTGCGTCGACGGAATCTGCCCCGGCGCGAATTCCTGGTAACGCGGCGCAGTCATCTTGTCCCTGGCGGGCAGATTCACCCACAACTGAAAACCGCGCATGCGGCCTTCCTGCTGTTCGGGCATTTCCGAGTGCACCAGTCCGCGGCCCGCGGTCATCCATTGCACGCTGCCGGGCACCAACAGACCTTCATTGCCATGGTTGTCCTTGTGCCGCATGCGGCCATCGAGCATGTAGGTCACGGTCTCGAAACCACGATGCGGATGCTCGGGAAAACCGGCGAGGTAGTCTTCGGCGCGATCGGTGCCAAACTCGTCGAGCAGCAGAAATGGGTCGAGGCTGTCGAGCTCGGGGGAACCGATTACGCGCGTCAGCTTCACGCCCGCGCCATCGGTAGCCGGCTGGCCTCGCAGTTTGCGGATGACATGTGCGTAGGTGGTGGGTGTACTGCCCATCGATGTTCTCAAATACATTGATCAGCATTCTGGATGAGGCTGCTGACCGCGAACACCAGCTGCGTAAATGGAACGCAGGATTGCACGCCTGGCTCCACGCGACTTCCTAAACCAGTGGGCAATCGTCGGCTCGGCTCGGC
>JAYTAY010000114.1:0-4735 GCA_043737255.1 Luteimonas sp. | reverse complement strand
TTCCTCCAGGCTGGCGATGACGCCAGTGCAGAACGGGAGGCCAAGGAAGCACTCCGCGCCGATTCCAAATCGTCCGACGCCCATACCCTGCTGGCGGTGATCGAGGGTCGGCGCGGGAAAAGCGCAAAATCAGGTGACCATTACCGCCGCGCCGCTGAGCTGGCGCCGGCGCATGGGTCAGTCTTGAACAACTACGGCGCCTGGCTTTGCGGCAGCGGACGGGCGTCCGAATCATTAGGCTGGTTCGATCGCGCGCTACAGGACCCCAGTTATGCTTCGCCGGCATCGGCGCTGGCCAATGGCGGCTCCTGTGCGTTGAAGTCTGGGCAGGGTGTGCGTGCAGAACGAGATTCGCGCGCGGCCTTGCAACTCGATCCCGGGAATCCGGTTGCGCTGGTGACCATGGCCGAAAGTGCTTTCCGCGCCAATCGCTTCTTCGAGGCGCGTGCGTTTTCCGAGCGTCGTCTGGCAGCATCACCGCCGGACGCCAGCGCGCTGCAACTCGCGTCACAAATCGAAATCAAACTCGGCGACAGGGTCGCGGCCGATCGTTATGTTCGGAGATTACGGGCGGAGTTCCCGGATGCCAGCGCTGCCTATCCCCCGGGGAGTGAAATACGATGACCAGCCTCGAAACTCAGGCCACCTTGCGTGCCGATGGCTGCGGCGCGCGTTTGCGCGAGGCGCGCGTAGCGGCGGGGCTCAGCCTCGAACAGGTCGGTACACGCCTGAAGATGCCGGTTCGCGTGCTGCAATCGCTGGAGGAAGAACACTGGGACCGTCTCGGCGCTGCGGTATTCGTGCGCGGACAACTGCGTAGCTATGCGCGCCTGCTGGGCGTCAATATCGATTCCATGATGGAGGCCGCCGGCGTCGGCTCCGTCGAACCATCCACATTGGTCAGCCATGTCCATACGCCACCGTTACAACGCCTGGTCGAGCAAGCCGGGCGTCGACTGGTCTATGTGGTGATGACCGCCGTGATCGCGGTGCCGGTGTGGATGATGGCCACGCGCGGCCCCATCAGCCTGCCGTCGCCGCAGGACACCACGTCCCTGGATGCGCCCTCAGCCGTCAGCACCATGACACCCCCATCAGCAATACCCGCCGAACGTGCGACGGTTGCTGCTTCGATGGCACCCATGCCTTCGCGACCGGCGTCTTCGGCGGCATTGTCGATCCGCTTCAAAGGCGACAGCTGGGTCGAAGTGGTCGGCACCGATGGCGCGATGATCGAGAAGGGGCTGGCTGCGATGGGCACACACCGCAGCTATGCCAATGGCCAGGTTGCGACAATTTTGCTGGGCAATGCGTCCGCCGTCGAAGTCCTGCGTGCCGGACAGCCAATCAGTCTTGCGCCGTTCCAGCGAGCGAACGTCGTGCGGTTTGCGGTATCCTCTGACGGGTCGCTCGTACCGCTTGCCAACTGATTCAGCTGCGCGGCTCCGAGCCAATCCTTCCAAACTTATCGAAGACCGCGCTGACGCGCGGCGGGAAACCGCATGGCGATGGACGACCTGCTCAACGAGCATGAACAAAGTGAACGTGTCCGCACCTGGTTGCGGAAGAATGCCGCAGGCCTGATTGGTGGCGTGGTGCTCGGACTGGGCCTGATCGGCGGCTGGCAGTGGTGGCAAAAACAACAGCTGGCAGGGCGGATCGACGCTTCACAACAGTACGACAAAGCCATCAAGGCTATCGCCGCTAATCCGGCTGACGCAGCCAAACAAGTTGCCGCATTGCAAGACCAGGCGCCGTATGCCGCGCTAGCCGGCTTGCAGCTGGCCAAGGCGCAAGTCGAGGCGAACCAGCGCGATGCAGCGATTGCCACCCTGCGTAATATCAAGAATCCCGATGCCGGTCTGGCCGAAATCATCAACCAGCGCCTCGCACGCTTGCTGATCGATGCAAACAAGCCGGCCGACGCGATCAAGTTGCTGGGGAATGCCGATAGCGCCGGGATGCTCGAAGTGCGCGGCGACGCCCTCCATGTGCTTGGCCAGCGCGATGCTGCGCGCGATGTTTATGGCAAGGCCCTGAAGAAGGTCGACGTGGGTTCTCCGCAGCGCCGTCTGCTTGAACTCAAGCTGACCGATGTCGGCGGTGTTCCCGCCAAGCCGGCCAACAAGACCTGAGACGCTGCGACACTGTCCGCCGACGACAATCGTCGGCGTCTGACTCGAGGAAGTTCAATCCCATGATCCAGGTTTCAACATTGAAACGTGTCGCCATTGTTGCGCTCTGCGCGCTTGCCTTGGGTGGCTGCAGCACCGTCAAGAACTTGTTCGGCAGCAGGGGCAAGGACAAGGCGCTGGAGCCGGCCAAACTGGTCGAGTTCACGCCCACCGCCACGGTCTCCAAGCTTTGGTCCGTATCGGCAGGCAAGGGCGAGGATCGTCTTGGCGTGTTGCAAAAACCTGTTGTCGCCGATGGACGTGTCTATGCAGCCGCGGTTGAGGGTGGCGTCCGGGCATTCGATCTTCAAAACGGTCAGGCGGTCTGGCGCTACGAGTCAGATGCACGCCTCAGTGGCGGGCCGGGTGCGGGCGAAGGTCTGGTTGTGGTCGGAAGCCTGGATGGCGACGTGATTGCGCTCGACGCCGCAACCGGCGCCGAAAAGTGGAAAGCCAAGGTCGGCAACGAAGTCATCGCCGCGCCCGCCATCGGCAATGGCCTGGTGTTCGTGCGCTCCAACGATGGCCGCATCACTGCCTTCGATGCGGCATCCGGCGAGCGTCGCTGGTTCTCCACTCGCGAGTTGCCCGCACTCACCGTCCGTGGCAATGCTGCACCAACGTTAGGCCCAGGTTATGTCTTCGTGGGCAACGACGATGGCAGCGTGGTCGCCTTGTCGATGACCGATGGCAGCCAGTTGTGGGATGCCCCGGTTGTACAGCCCGAAGGCCGCAGCGAACTCGAACGCATTTCAGACGTGGATGGCAGCCCCGTCCTCGTCGATACCACGCTCTATGCCAGCAGCTTCAAGAGGCAGACGGTCGCCATCGATGCACCGAGCGGACGTCCGTTGTGGGTCAAGGACAGTGGCGGGGTTGGTGGCGTCGGTGTGGGCAGTGACCGCTTGGCCGTTGCCGATTCCGCAGGCACGGTCTGGGCCCTGGACCGCGCAACGGGCAGTGCACTTTGGTCGCAGCCCATCCTGGCGCGGCGCTTGTTGACGGCACCGGCGGTGCACGGGAACTACGCGGTGGTCGGCGATTACGACGGCTACCTGCACTGGCTCAAGCTCGACAACGGTGAAGTCGCGGCGCGCGCGCGCATGGGTGGCAAGGCCATCAAGGCGCAGCCTGTGGTCGTCGACGGCATCCTGGTCGCACAGAACACCAACGGCGAGTTGTCCGCCTTCCGTCTAGGTCAGTAATGCCATGTTGCCGCTGGTCGCTCTGGTCGGTCGGCCCAATGTCGGCAAATCCACCTTATTCAATGCGCTGACACGCACTCGCGACGCGCTGGTCCATGACCAACCCGGCGTCACCCGTGATCGCAACTACGGCGTTTGTCGTCTGGATGAAGAGCGGCCGTTCGCAGTCGTCGACACCGGCGGTATTGCCGGCATCGACGAGGGCCTCGCCGGCGCGACCGCGAAACAGGCGCGTGCTGCGGCCGAGGAAGCAGATCTGGTCTTGTTCATCGTAGATGGCCGCGAAGGGCCTTCGACGCTCGACGACGACATCCTGCGCTGGCTGCGCAAAGCCGCACGGCCGACGGTGCTGATCGTCAACAAGATCGACGGCCTCGATGCGCAGGCGGCGATGACCGAATTCGCGCGCTACGGATTCGCCGAGATGATTCCGATTGCCGCCGCGCATCGGCAGGGCATCGACGAGGTGCTCGAATACGTCCTGGCGCATCTGCCCGCAGAGGGTGATACCGAAATCCTCGACGACGACCCCGAACGCGTCCGCATCGCCTTCGTCGGCCGCCCGAACGTCGGCAAGTCCACGCTGGTCAATCGCATCCTCGGCGAGGAGCGGATGATCGCGTCCGAGGTTCCCGGCACCACGCGCGATTCGATCTCTGTCGATCTGGAACGCGACGGCCGCAAGTACCGCCTGATCGATACCGCCGGATTGCGTCGCCGGGCACGGGTCGAGGAAGTCGTCGAAAAGTTTTCCGTGTTCAAGACCCTGCAGGCCATTGAGCAATGCCAGGTCGCGGT
The DNA here is from genome assembly GCA_043737255.1 of Luteimonas sp. Taxonomy (GTDB): domain Bacteria; phylum Pseudomonadota; class Gammaproteobacteria; order Xanthomonadales; family Xanthomonadaceae; genus JALYOU01. Next base: position 558 of record JAYTAY010000114.1, on the reverse strand, counting down.
GATCATGCTCGATGCCACCGAAGGCGTGACCGACCAGGATGCGACCGTGCTTGGCGCGGTACTGGATGCGGGGCGGGCATTGGTCATTGCCGTGAACAAATGGGATGGCCAGACCGATTACACGCGTCAGCAGACCGAATCGTTGCTGTCGCGCAAGCTGAGCTTCGTGGAATGGGCCGAAGCCGTGCGCATTTCCGCGCTGCATGGCTCGGGGATGCGCGAACTGTTCAAGGCAATCCACCGCGCCCATGCATCGGCCACGCACCAATTCAGCACGGCCGATGTCACCAAGGCCATCGAAATCGCCTACGAAACCAATCCGCCTCCGGTCGTGCGCGGCCATATTCCGAAGTTGCGCTACGCGCATCCGGGCGGCGCCAATCCGCCGACCTTCATCGTTCACGGCACCCGCCTGAAGGCGTTGTCGGAAACGTACAGGCGCTACCTGGAAAACTTCTTCCGCAAGCGTTTCAAGCTGGTGGGCACGCCAATCCGTTTCATCTTCAAGGAAGGCGAGAACCCGTACAAGGACAACAAGAATGTGTTGACCGATCGGCA
>JAYTAY010000113.1:0-4737 GCA_043737255.1 Luteimonas sp. | reverse complement strand
CCATGCCCGCCATCACCTTCTTTCTCAAGCACGACCACGTCGAACTCAACCAGCTGTTGAAACTGGTGGGCGTCTGCGACAGCGGCGGCGCGGGCAAGGCTCTGGTCGCCACCGGCGTGGTGTCGGTTGATGGCGTCACCGAACTGCGCAAGACCGCCAAGATCCGCGCGCAGCACACGGTCACCGTGGGCGATGTCGAAATCCGAGTCGACGCCGCCAGCTGAAAATGGTTTGCGGGCCGGTGTGATGTTTCGCCCCTCGCCGCGAATCATGTCCTTGAAGCGCGCATTGACGCCGAGGACACGATGGACACCGCAGCCACCATGACGATCGATACGCGACACCAGTTCGGCGAGCTGCTGCAACACCATCGCAAGATCGTGTTCAAGGTGGTCAACACCTATTGCAGTCACCCGCACGATCGGGCGGAGCTGGCGCAGGAAATAGCGGCGCATTTGTGGCGTGCATATCCCGGGTACGACGCGCAACGCTCGTTCTCGACATGGATGTACCGCATCGCGCTGAATGTGGCGATCTCGCATGTGCGCAGCGAAAGCAATCGGCACCGTCATGCCGTGCCGCTGGACGAACAACTCCACGACATCGCCGACGACACCGGCGCCGACCACGAAACCGACGAACGCGTGCGCGCCCTGCACCGCTTCATCGGCCAGCTGCAACCGCTCAACCGAGCGTTGCTGCTGCTGTACCTGGAAGACCACAGCCATCGCCAGATCGCCGACATTCTCGGCATCAGCGAAACCAACGTGGCCACCAAGATCAGCCGCCTCAAGCAACGCATCCGCACCGACATCACCGATTGATCCTTTACTGGACAAACAAAATGGAAACGACCATGGAACTCGATGACTTCAAACAAGCCTGGCAGACGCTCGACGCGCGGCTGGAACGGCAGAACGCCATCAACCTGCGCCTCTACACCGACGGCAAGCTGGACAAGGCCCGCGCCGGCCTGCGCCCGCTGGTGTGGGGACACTTGCTACAGATGCTGTTCGGCGTGCTGCTGATGCTGCTGGCCGGCTCGTACTGGGTCGGCCATCGTGACGCACTGCCGCTGCTGGTGTCCGGCCTGGTCGTGCATGCCTACGGACTGGCGATCACCATCCTCGGCGGCATCACGCTGGGGATGATCAACCAGATCGATTATGCCGCGCCGGTGCTTGGCATCCAGAAGCAACTCGCGCAACTGCGCCGCTTCTACATCCGCAGCGGCATATTCACGGGTCTGTCGTGGTGGGTGCTGTGGGTGCCTGTCCTGATCGTGCTGTCCGGGCTTGGCGGAGACGTCGATGGACAGTCGTGGCTGTTGAAGTTCTTGTACATCAACACCGGTGTCGGCGTTGCAGGCTTGCTTGCGATGTGGTGGTTCCACCGCTGGTCGCACCATCCCAGCCGGCCGCGCCTGGCCAAGGCCATGGACAACAGCATGACCGGCAGCAGCCTGCGCAAGGCGCAGCGGCTGGTCGATGAAATCGCACGCTTCGAACAGGAATGACTGGCGCCAGTGACGGGTGCAAGGTGATCGCGCCGCTGCGAGGCTGGCGCGACTCTCTGCGGCCGCCCGCACGCCATCAATTCAGAGTCGACCGCGACCGCGTTGAACTCAATCCACAGCAACTGAGTTGAGTGATGCGTTGCGCAAGCTGATCCAGCGCTAAGATGCCGCCAACATCGTCGGGAATGATGACCGTGACGCTACTGGCCATTTTGGTTGCATTCGCGCTGCTGGCATGGGCCGTGTTCGCCTTCAACCGCCTCGTCCGCCTGCGCAACCAGGCGCGCACTGCATGGGCCGACATCGACGTGCAACTTCAACGCCGCCATGACCTGGTTCCGCAACTGGTCGCCGCCGTGCAGGGGTATGTCGGCCACGAGCGCTCGGTGCTGGAAGCGGTGACGGAACTTCGCTCGCAGGCGATGGCGTTGCAGAGTCCGGCCAAGCTCGCCGAAGTCGAGTCGGCGCTGGAGCAGGCACTTGGCCGGCTGGTGGTGTTGCAGGAGGCCTATCCGGACCTCAAGGCCAGCGATAACTTCGCCCAGCTGCAGCGCGATCTTGTGGACGTCGAGGAACAGCTGCAATACGCGCGACGTTTCTACAACGGCGCGGTGCGCGAATACAATAACGCCATACAGCGCGTGCCGGACCTTGTCGTCGCGCGCGGTTTTGCCTTCCGTGAGGCAGAGTTCTTCCAGACCAGCGACGAACAACGGGCCGCTGTAACCGTGGACATCCAGTCATGAAGTATTTCGCAATGCACCGGGTCCTGGCTGCCCTGCTCTGTCTGTTGGCGATCGCACCGGTCGCGGCGCAGGAAGGAATAGCGTCCTACGACAGCGAGATCGACATCCGCGCCGATGGCAGCCTCGACGTCACCGAGCGCATCACCGTGCGCGCCGAGGGCAGCGACATCCGCCGCGGCATCTATCGCGACTTCCCGACCCGCTACAAGGATCGTTACGGCAACCGCGTCGTGGTCGATTTCGAGATGCTCGAAGTGCTGCGCGACGGGCGCACCGAGCCGTGGTTCACCGAGAAGATGCACAACGGCGTGCGCATCAACACCGGTAACGACGATTTTCTGTCGGTGCCTGCCCAATACACCTACACGCTGCGCTACCGCACCACCCGCCAGCTGGGTTTCTTCGCCCAACACGACGAGCTGTACTGGAACGCGATCGGCACGGGCTGGGCGTTCCCGATCAAACGCGGCAGCGTGATTGCGCGCCTGCCGAAGCCTGTCGCGGCCGGCCAGATGCACGCGGAGGGTTATACCGGCGCACAGGGTGCGCAGCAGCAGCACTACACCGCCGAACTTCCCGCACCGGGAACGGCGCGCTGGCAGCTCACGCAACCGCTCGCGCCGGAGCAAGGCTTCACCGTCGTGCTGACGTTCCCGAAAGGCATCGTCGCCGCGCCAACCCAGTCGCAACGCATCTTCTGGTTGCTCAGGGACAATCGCGGCGCGCTGCTGGCGCTGCTCGGCCTGATCGCGTTGCTGGGCTATTGCCTGCGCCGCTGGCAACAGGTCGGACGCGACCCGCGTACCGGCATCATCATCGCCCGCTACGAACCACCCGATGGGCATTCGCCCGCGGGCCTGCGCTACATGAAGCGCATGCGCTACGACACGCGCTGCTTCTCTTCCGACCTGCTGGACATGGCGGTGGGCGGCGCGGTGCGCATCCATCGCGACAAGGCCTTCCTCAAGGACGACTGGCGGCTGGAACGCATCGAAACCGCAGAGGAACGGAGCAGCTTCACCGATGCCCAACGTGTGATGCTCGGCAACCTGTTCTCGGGCAACTCGATGCTCGAACTGGAAAAAATCAATGCCCGCAAGATGCAGGGCGCGCAGGCGGCGCACACCAAGGCGCTAAGTGATCGCTACCAGCCAAAACTCTTCGAGCTTCATGGCCGCAGCATCCGCATCGCCGTCGCCATCATGATCGTCAGCATTGCGCTTGCGTTTATCGCCAGCGGTGGCGCCGGCGTGCCCTTCATTGTCGCCATCGGGGTGCTGATGTTGATCGTGGTCATCGTGTTCGGCGTGCTGGTGAAAGCGCCTACCAGGGAAGGCCGCAAATTGCTCGACGACATCGAGGGTTTGAAGCGCTACCTCAGCGTCGCCGAACGCGAGGAACTTGCGCGCATGACTGGCCCCGACGGTCCACCGAACCTCGACGCCAAGCGCTACGAAACTCTTTTGCCATACGCAGTCGCGCTCGACGTGGAAGATGCCTGGACCAAGAAGTTCACCCTCGCCGTCGGCGCCGCCGCTGCCGCAGCGACCACCACTGCGATCTCCTGGTATCGCGGCGGTGGTGTCAACGATCTCGGCAGTCTTGCCGACGCGGTTGGCAGCGGCCTGGGTTCGCAGATCGCGTCGTCGTCGAGTGAGCCGGGAAGCTCGTCTGGCTCCGGCGGTGGCGGGTCGTCCGGCGGTGGCGGTGGTGGCGGTGGCGGTGGTGGCCGCTAGAGCCCGACCGTCAGCGTTCAATCATCGATGCTGCAGGCTAATCCAGTCCGCGCTCCGATCCACTCGCTTGGTCGTACTCGGCCAATGGGCTATCCGCAGGACATTTGTCGTCGGGAAAATCGAATTCCGGCCTCAGGTCGAGCCCGCAGGCGCTGATCGCTTGCAACGCCCTGCCGGGTCTTGCGCATTGCCTGTCGAACGCGCGCACGAAGTCGTCCTTGCGCTGCACGAACGCCTCGCCACAGCGGCGCGTGAGCTTGATGCGTTCAAGATCGTCCTGCGCGGCGTTGGTGCCATCCAGTCCGTACTCTTTCAGTTCCACGGCGGACAGCAAGCGCAGCTTGCGGTTGGGCACCGTCATCATCAGGTCCGCGACGGCGACGGCTGCGCCATTGCGTTCGAGATATTGCTTCATCTGCGAATGCACGTCCCGCAATTCCTGGCTGAGTTCGGCGCGCGAAGTTGCCGCGGACTCGATGCGGACCATCCGGTGGATGCCGATCTTCCCTGAAATCATGCGCATGTCGCCGGCCGCCAGGATCAGCACGCAGGCGCTGTGGCAGATCGCGTCCCTGCCGATGCGGACGGTCCATTGCGATTCGCCGATGATGTCGCCGGCCTTCATCGCATCCTCGATGCGGCCGCCGCTTGAATCGATATCAAGAATGCGCTGCCGGATGTCCATGCGGTTGGCGACATTGGCGACGCGTTCCATCAGTGCGGTGAAATCCGCGCCGAT
>JAYTAY010000112.1:0-1928 GCA_043737255.1 Luteimonas sp. | reverse complement strand
TCTTGAAGAGCCAAGATCAAAATGGATCCCGGCGTTGTCTGGGGTGACGTTGATCGCCATGACGAGAGTACGCGCGCTCACACGCCGCGGACAGCATGCCCCGCGACACTGTCCTTCCCAATGCAGGCAAATATCGAATGGACCTGAAAAGTGGCTACCCGTTCTGGTCGGTCAAGAACGGCCTGATGCATGCCTTCCCGCCGCTACAACAGGACCTGCGCTGCGATGTCGCGGTCATCGGCGGCGGCATCACCGGTGCCTTGATCGCCGATGAGCTGGCGAAGCACGGCCATGACGTCGCCGTCATCGAGCAACGCGACATCGCCTGGGGCAGCAGCGCGGCCAGCACGGCGCTGCTGCAGTACGAGATCGACACGCACATGACCGATCTCGCCAAGCAATACGGCGAAGCCGATGCGGTGCTCGCCTACAAGGCCTGCGCTGAAGCCATACCGATGCTGCATGCGCTGGCATCGGAGATCCGCGATGTCGATTTCGCCCGTAACCAGAGTTTGTATTACGCCAGCAAGCAGCGGCACTACAGCGCGCTCCAGGACGAATTCGCGTTGCGGGCCAAACACGGCTTCGACATGGAGTGGCTGGAGCCCGGCCCGTTGCGCGAGCGCTTCGGCATCGAGGCGCCGTGCGCGATCCTGAGCAGGCTGGCCGCGCGCATCGATCCGTACCGCATGGCCTATCGCCTGCTGATGCGGATGCAGAAGCAAGGCGCGAACGTATTCGACCGCAGCGTCGTGGACCGCATCGAAACCACGCCACGCGGCGTCACGTTGAAGACCACCGACGACCACAGCATCCGTGCCAAACATGTCGTGCTTGCTGCCGGCTACGCGTCGCAACAGTGGTTGAAAAAAAGCGTCGCGAACAACCGCAGCAGCTACGCCTTCATCACCGAGCCGATCGACGACGCAGCGCTGGGTCCGTTGACAAACACGATGGTCTGGGAATCGGCACGCCCGTACCTGTACATGCGCACCACCGGCGACGGCCGCCTGCTGGTCGGCGGCGAGGACGATGCCGTGGACATCGCCGCCAAGCGCGATGCGCAGGTTGGCAAGAAATCGCAGACGCTGATGAAGCAGGTTGCCAAACTATTTCCTCAGCTGCCGTTGCAATCTGCATTCGCTTGGGCCGGCACCTTCGCCGAAACCAAGGACGGCCTTCCGTTCTTCGGGCCGCACCAACAACACGGCCCACGCGTGCACTTCGCCATGGCCTACGGCGGCAACGGCATTACCTACAGCATGCTGGGCGCCGGACTGCTGCGGGCGTTGATCGAGCGGCGCAAACATCCGCTGGCTGAATTGTTTTCGTTCAGGCGCGTGGATTGATTGCCGGAGGCCACGTGCTGGCCCAGGATGCGCCATCTAGCGCCGGAATATCGTTCCGTGGCTGCTGGACGAGGAACGTACCCAGCGTGTTGGCGTCTTGGACATCGATACCGATGACATGATGCCGATTGCAAGCGCTATCGGAGCATCTGACGGGGTAATTGGTAAGGCTTTGTAATCACTTTTCTGCCTTTAGGTTTTCACTGATATTCCTGTCATCAGCGATGACTTTGAAAATGGAAAACACCTGATGAGACTTGTATTGCTGACAAGCTTGGCCGTGTTGGCTGGAGTCGCGGGCGCGGCCGAACCCGTGGCGTTCCGGGCCGAAGCCAAGGTCGAAATCGATGCGTCGGGCAGGCCGACCAAGATCGAGGCATCGGCCGATTTGCCGGAAGCTGTGCGCACCTCTATCGAAAAAAAGGTAGCGACCTGGCAGTTCGCGCCGCCGTCGCGGGATGGTGTGACGGGGAGTGGCGTGACGTATCTCAATTTGGGCGCTTGCGCTGTTCCGGTTGCGAACGGCTACCGGATGGCGGTCGATTTCAAGGGCAATGGTCCAAGGCTTGCGGGACGACC
>JAYTAY010000111.1:0-4760 GCA_043737255.1 Luteimonas sp. | reverse complement strand
GGACATCGAACGACCAACCAGATGACGCACTGTCGCCCGTCTTGATCAATCGATGCGCGCCCGCACTGGCTGGCCAGTACGCGGCGCAACCGCCGCTGTTTTCACCGAGCAGCAGCGCGGTTTGCACGGCATCGGGAGCTTCGACTTGCCAGCCAGTGCCATCGAGATCGCAGATTACGGCACGCTCGCCAATGCGGGTGAACGCAGGCATCTGTGGTGGCGACGCGCCCCGCGCACGCGCCAGCGTCGTGGTGATGCTGGCCCATAAACTGCCGTGGCGATCCGGCGAACCAGCCAGCACAAAGCGATAACTGTCGGCGAGGGTGACGACGCCGATGCGACCTCGGCCTTGCGCATGCCATCCGACCACGACCTCACCATCACGCGAAACCGTCAATGGCGCCAGACTCTTTGGAAGTTGGTAGGGCAGGTGGCTCAAGGCCAGTGCGTCGTCGCGCGTATCGTCGCGTAACGCCGACGGTGGTGCAGGGTCGACGGCTGTTATGTACATGCCGAGTTCGGCCCATGCATCAAGGCCTTCGCTGGCAATTGGTGCGGTCACGCGCAGTAGCAACCCAAGACCGCCATCGACCGCATCGGTAACGAGCGTTCGTGTAGGGGCGTCAAGCTTCGCCCAACTGCGCTCGTCGACGATCAGCAGATCGCTGGCGCCAAGTGATGCCGCGTCAACCAGCGGCTTCTCTGCATGTCGCAACGCGACTCCCTCACTCAAACCAATTTGGCTGTCCACGACCAGGCCGGCATCGGTCGCCCAGCGGCGCAGGTATTTCAGTTCCGCGCTTGGCACCGCCGCGACGATCAGCAGACGCAGAGGCGTGCCGGACCGCGCATCGATGGCCAGCGGAACGGTATCGAGTGCGTTGCCATCGGCATTGCGCACGCTGAGCGAATAGCGCAACAACCCGCTCGCATTCGCGACACCTTCAATATTGAATCGACCTTCCGCATCGGTCCGCACGCTGGCGGCGACGGTGTCGGCCGGATCGCGCAATTCGATCGCGCGATTCGCAAGTGGCGTCGACTGGATGCGGCCGCTGGCGCGCCAGCGATTGCTAACCTGCACATGCTCGGGCATCGAGAGTTCCACGATGCCATCAGGTAGCGGCGCGGCATCGAATTCGATGGCGATGCCTCGCGCGGCTGTGCGGTCGCGCGATGGCAAACCATTGCCGATGATCTGCAACTGCGACGTTTGCGGATGCCGGCGCAGCGCGGTTGCGAGATCGGGCGCGCGAGCAATGCGACTATCGAGCTCGTTGGCGATGCCTGGCAATGCGATCACTTCCGCACTGTTTCCCGTTGGCGCGAGTTGTTCGCTGGTGATCCCCGGCGTCAGAATCGTCAAGGTTCCGCCGGTTTCGGTTGCCTGCGGCGGAAACAGGAACAGGTAGAGCATGGCACCAGCAAGCACTTGCCCCGACACCAGCGGCCAGCGCCAGCGATGGTTCGAGCGCAACACGCAAAAAATCGCGATGGCGACGGTCAACGCGATCAAGAGCGCGACCAGTTGAGGCATCGCGATCATGGCTGACCCTCGCTCGACGCCGAATCGGATGACTTTGGCAACGCATCCAGCCAGGCCGCTCCACTTGCATTAACCTTATCGCGTGGTGTGGCATGTGCCGCAGCAGTCGGCAGCAGCGGCCACAACCGCGCTTGCAGCCGCGCACGACATGCGACGCACGACGCATCGCGGCGTACTTCATCGATCGCCGCGATCACATTGAGTGCATCGGGCACCGTCGATTGACGATCACGCGCCCAGCGATCCAGCGCAGTGAGATCGGGCGGTGTCAATCCCGCGCCTTCAAGCGCGGACCACGCGCTCGCCACAACGGCATCACCGCTCACGGCGCCGACCAACGGATCAGCACGATCAGTCAGCTCTTCGCGTTTTCCAGTCAGGCGACGCGTTTCGTCGACCTGCGGCAGTTCCAGTCCGACCCGCGCGAGATAGATTCGGCTGGCCTGCTGCACCTGCTTGATGTATCCAAGTGCGCGGTATTCGTAGGGCAACGCTTGCGCTGGTTGACCGGTACGCAGAAGCAATTCAGCTTGCCACATTTCGTCGAGCGCGGACTTCAGGATTTTGCGCGTGGCCGGATCGAGCAGAGTCGCTGCCTCGGCCTGGTCGTGGACGTGGCCATATTCGGCCAAGACGTTGCCTTCGTTGCCGAACGTGGTGTCCTGCGCGGGTTGGTCGCCATGATCATGATCGACCAGTTGATCCTTCTGCGCGCCGTCCTTGGCTGCACTCGCTGGCTCGGCGCTGCTGGCATCGGCGTGCTCATCGTGATCGTCGCCTTCGACTGGCGCGCTGCCGCGTCCGGATTCGAATTCCTCGCCCAGGAATTGCCCGTAGCGCAAGCGCAGGATCTTCTGGTCGACACCAATGCTGTCCGAGCGTGTAAGCACAGTGGGTTCGTCCAGCTGCGGTTGTTCCGCGACCAAGGATTCGCTATCGATGATGATCTGGCGCTGGCTGCGGAAATACGCGGGCAAAGTGTTCTGGACGATGCCTTCCATCGCCGAAGATTCTTCCGACGAACTGGCAGGCCAGCGCAGGATGAAGCTGGCGCTGCGCGTCGTGTTCGGGGTTGGTTGCGCGTTGTCGCTGACCGCGAGACGCACGATGACATCGTCGCCTTGCGCTACGCCAAGCTCTGCAAGGTCGAGCGTTGTCGCGTAACTGCGGGTCTGCCCGCCGCTGGTAGACGCAACGTCAGTGCCGGAAAGTGTCAGCGTCTGTTCCTTGAAGGTGATGTTCTCGCCGCCGCCTTGAGCGAGCGTGATCTGCAAGTTTGCGTCGCCCAACCCGTAGTCATCATGCGCCTGGAAATCCAGTTGCCATTGCTTCTGCTCACTGGCGAGCAAGGTCAGGCTGCGCTCGGGTTCAATAACTTGCACTTCGGGCGCTAGATCGGGAACTGCATCAATCCGATGCAGGCTCTGATCAGCCAGAGGAGGTGCGTTGGTAAGCTCAATTCGATACAGCACCGACGAATCGAGTCGGCGTTCGCCGAGCCAGTCGTCGCCATCGTGGGTTAGTTCGAGTTGGTTTCCGTCGTGAAAGACGAGCGCTGCTTTGGCAGGACGGGGATTGATTCGCAGGCGCCAGCGCAGCATGGAGTCTTGCGCAGCTTTTGCATCGAGCGTGCGCTCGATTCGCGGTGGCAATGTCGTGTAGGCAGGTGGTTCTATGTCCAGCGCCACGGCATCCAGCGAACTCGTCGCACGATCGGTGTTGCTCGCCACTTTTTCTTCCAGGGACGATGTACCGGTCGATGGAATCCTGACCATGGCGATTGCCGCGATCACCACCAAGCCGACCAGTCCGTTGATCATCAACTGGCGAAGTGGCCATGGATCGCGCAGGTCGAGGGTCGCATCGTCGCGCAGGCGCGAGTGCAGGCGTTCGCGTTGCAGGCGTTGCAGCGTCGTCAAGGATTCATCGGGCGCGAAGATGAGTGCGGCGCTGTCTTCAGCGTCGGTACGGCGAGCATCGATGCGGCGCTCCAACCAGTGGTTGTTGATACGACGTTGCCACAGGAGCGCGGCGACGCAAGCGATCAGGAGCGCGAGAATCGTCGCGGTCGCCAGACCGGCGATTGCCGCGAGTCGCCATCCCAAGACAGCGCAGGCAACGATCCAGACCACGGCGAAACACGCGACGATCGCAATGCGTCGGCGCCTCGCCAGGACGCCCGCGCCAGTCACGCGATCGGGAAAGTCGATCACGGTTTCGCTCCGCGTCTACCGCTTGCCCAAACACGTTCAATCGCGAACAGGATGGCAATCGCCAACGCAAACCAGGCATCCAGCGGTGTGCGTGTCGCCAGCGATGCGGTTGCGGCAGAGCTGGCATTCAACGCCAGCTCGGGCTTTAACGCGGCTGCGAGCGCACGCGTCGGCGCAGGTAGCGGTCCAGCGAACACGTCATACAAGCGTTGCGGGAAATCGGCATCGAGCAACGCCGGCAATTCGCTGGGTGTGAATGCGCCGCTCAAGCTGACCAATCGGCCTTGGCCGACGCGCTGGCTGTTGGCGATGACGTTTTGATGCTCATCGCGCCACACAGCTTCGCTGTCGATCAACTTGATGTCATCAGCAGCCGGCGTTGCTACTGCGACGCCGCCGTTCTTAATCCAGCGCTGCAACGATTCGGGTCGTTGCGGCGACAGCCACAGCAGCCAGCTGGAATCGTCGGGAAGTGCTGCGTCGATTTCTCTGCGATCAATCGAGACGTTCGGCCAATCGATTTGCCACGCTTTTTCCAGCGCATCGATGTAGCCTGCGTTGGCAGGTTGCGAATCGTCGTAACGCACCAGCAGGCGCGTCGGTGCGTCATCATCGCGCGCCGGAATTGCCGGCATCGTGCCTTCGACGACTATCCATTCAACCTCACGCGACAGCGTTGGTCGCTCGCCATCGAGACCATCGACAACGTTCGGAACGACAATGCTGATGCGACTGGTTGCCGGCAACTCCGTATCGATCTCGCGCAGCAGGCTGGCACTGTCCGAAGTCGTTGGCTTCGTCGTGCCAGATAGCGCCGGAAACCCTGGTGCCAGCCAGCGCCAATCCCCGTTTGCGGAGTCGCTGTCCACGGATTGGATGCGATCACGAGCCACGCTGATATCGGCACCAGGCGCAACCAGCACCCAATGCTTTGCCGCCGTTGCGTCGCCGCGCAAGACAGGCTGTGCGAGCAGCAGGGCGATCAATGCGAGTAGCACCAG
>JAYTAY010000110.1:0-1943 GCA_043737255.1 Luteimonas sp. | reverse complement strand
CGCCACCACCGAGCCCGATCAACATCGCCGGACCGCCGAGCACGATGACGGCATCGCCGTCGGATAACTTTCGCTTTTCGACCAGCGGACGGTCGATGGCGCCGAGTCCGCCGGCCAGCATGATCGGCTTGTCGTAGGCGTGCGTCAGCGTGTGACCTGGTGCTGGCTCGACGCTGTCGATTTCAAACGCGCGGAAATAGCCGGTGAGATTGGGACGGCCGAACTCGTTGTTGAACGCGGCCGCGCCGATGGGCCCTTCGAGCATGATCTCCAGCGCCGACGCCATCCGCGGATTCAGTACGCGCGTCTGTTCCCACGGTTGCGGCACGCTCGGGATGCGCAGATGCGAGACGCTGAAACCGCTCAGCCCCGCCTTGGGTTTGCCGCCACGTCCGGTCGCGCCTTCATCGCGGATTTCGCCGCCGGCGCCGGTGGAGGCGCCGGCGAACGGCGAGATCGCGGTGGGATGGTTGTGCGTCTCGACCTTGATGCAGAACGCGCTGGGTTGCGTGGCTTCGACACGATATTCGTGGGTGCCTGGATCAGGCCGGAAGCGCTGTGCGGGATAGCCTTCGATCACCGCCGCGTTGTCGCTGTAGGCCGACAACGTGTGCTCCGGCGTATGCGCGTGCGTGTGCCGGATCATCTTGAACAGCGAGTGCGGTTGTTGCTTGCCGTCGACTGCCCACGATGCATTGAAGATCTTGTGCCGGCAGTGTTCGGAATTGGCCTGCGCGAACATCATCAGTTCGACATCGGACGGATCGCGACCTAGTTCGCCGAAGCGCAGGCGCAGGTACTCGATTTCGTCGTCGGCCAGGGCCAGGCCGAGCCGCGTGTTGGCGGCTTCGAGTTGCGCCAGCGGGATGCGTTCGAGCAGGCCGCGTGGCGGCGTGGCGAACAACGCGGCGGCGGCATAGCGATCGACCAGCAGCGATTGGGTCATTGGATCGTGCAGCAGGCGTGCGAGGGCGGCTTCGAGGTCGGGGTGGTCACGGTGGAGCTGGTGACCAGAAGATTGGCTGGTCGTTGTCCCAACGCGCGGCGGCGGCGCGGACCCCCCGTATGCGGAAGCATCTTCGAGGCGCACATCGATGCGCATGCCGCGCTCGACCCGCTTGATCGGCAAACCCGCGCCATGCAGGAGTTCGGTGGCCTTGCTGGCCCATGGCGACAGCGTGCCCAGGCGCGGCGCGACGAAGTGCGAGGTGGCATCGATTGCGAGCGGCGCGAAAACGCCATCGGCCTGCAGGATGCGGTGCAACGCTGCGTGATCGATGACGGCGTCGTCGCGCGGCTCGATCCAGTAAGTCCACCACGCGCCGGGGACGCGGATCTCGCGATGCAGGCCTTGCAGGTGTGTTTCGAGACGTTCGCGACGGAACGGGGACAGGGCGGAGAGGCCCTCGAGGACGATCATGTCCGGGGTAGACCGTGGCACGGGGTCCTTAGTGTAACGAAGCCGGCGCGGGGCCGGCTTCGTGGGCGTGTCGCGATTGCGTTCCTGACCCGCTCTTGTGTAGGAGCGCCCCATGGGCGCGATGGGCTTTACCGGTAACGCCTCATCGCGCCCATGGGGCGCTGCTACAAACCCCACAGGCAATGTTCATCACCTGCTGCAACAGATCAAGCTTTCTTCAAGAAACACGTCTTCAACACCAGACCCTTGACCTTGTCGGAACTGCATTCGATCGCTTCGTCATCCGGCGTCAGCCGTATGTTCCTGATCAACGTCCCGCGCTTCAACGTCACCGACGTGCCCTTGACCTTCAAGTCCTTGATCACGACCACCGAATCGCCATCCACGAGCGGGTTGCCGTTGCTGTCTTTTACATTCATGACGTCGTCTGGCATTCGCTTGATTCCTTTTGATATCGATCTGTAGTGCAAAAACCGTTGGGCAGGTTCCGCCTGCGCCGATCCTTTTACGGCTTTGATAATTC
>JAYTAY010000109.1:0-1943 GCA_043737255.1 Luteimonas sp. | reverse complement strand
ATGTTGCGGAGTCTCGATGACGAACGCTCGCGCAATGGCTCATACATACCGCCCTGGACGATGCCGAACAACGCCGCATCGTTGCCCTCGTGCGCGCGCTTGCTGCGTTCCGCCCAACGCAGGCTCAGCTCCATCGAATCGCTGGCCTGCGTTTCAGAAGCCGGATACGGCGTGCATTCGTCAAAGATCATGACGATGTCCGAACCCAGCACGCGCTGGATGCGCATGCTTTCCTCGGGACTGAGAAACACGGTGGAGCCGTCGGTCGGCGCGTTGAAGGCGACGCCCTGCTCGGTGATCTTGCGCCGGTGCGCCAGCGAGAACACCTGGAAGCCGCCGGAATCGGTGAGGATCGGCCCGTCCCAGCGCGAGAACCCGTGCAGCCCGCCGTGCGCCTCGATGACGTCGAGGCCGGGGCGCAGGTAGAGATGAAAGGTGTTGCCGAGGATGATCTCCGCGCCGAGCTGGCGAATTTGCTCAGGCAACACGCCCTTGACCGATCCGTAGGTGCCGACCGGCATGAAGGACGGTGTTTCGATGGTGCCGCGTGGGAAGGTCAACCGGCCACGGCGTGCGAGGCCGTCGATTTTCAGCAGGTCGAAGGACATGCGGCTCATGATCTGGTTTTTTTCCTTGCGCGAACGGCGCATGGGCTGGTGAGTTCAGCTACGCGCGGCGGCGCGTTGTTCGTCATGACGCGTCAGTGCCATCGAGGCGCGGCCACAACAACATCGCATCTCCATAACTGAAAAAACGATAACGCTCGCGAATTGCATGCGCATACGCCGCCATGATCCGCTCCTTCCCCGCAAACGCCGACACCAGCATCAACAAGGTGCTTTCCGGCAAATGAAAATTGGTCAACAGCGCATCGACGCTGCGAATCCTGTAGCCCGGCAGGATGAAGATCTGCGTCTCGCCGGCAAACGGATGCGGCTCGCCATCGCGCAATGCGCTTTCCAGTGCGCGCACCACCGTCGTGCCAACGGCAATTACGCGACCGCCGGCAGCGCGCGTCCGACACCACTTCTCGACCAGTTCCGCGCCGACATTCAACCACTCGCTGTGCATTCGGTGTTCGCGCAGATCATCCACGCGCACCGGCTGAAAGGTCCCCGCGCCAACGTGCAGGGTGACGTGCCCGAACTCGACCCCACGCTCACGCAGCGACTGCAACAACGCATCATCGAAATGCAATCCCGCCGTGGGCGCCGCGACCGCCCCCAATTCGCGCGCGAACACGGTCTGGTATCGCTCGTCATCGTCCACGCCGGGCTGACGACGGATATACGGCGGCAACGGCAAACGCCCTGCATGCAACAGCCAGGACTCAAGCGAATCGTCGATGTGCGGATCTTCGAGATGAAACCGCAGCCGATAGAACTCGCCATCACGACCGAGCACCTCCGCTTCACCGCCCCCATCGAGCGCAATCCGGCTGCCCGGCCTCGGCGACTTGCTGGCGCCGATCTGTCCCCGCGCCTCGTTACCGGGCAGCAACCGTTCGATCAGGATTTCGACACGTCCGCCCGTCGTTTTTGTTCCGAACAGGCGTGCATGAATCACCCGGGTGTCGTTGAACACCAGTAAATCCCCCGGCGCCAGCAGCTGCGGCAGATCGCGCATGTGACGATCCGCGAACCCGTCCGAACCCGGCGCCACGCACAAGAGGCGGCTGGCAGAACGCTCGGCCAAAGGCGCTTGCGCAATCAACGCTTCAGGCAGGTCGTAGTGGAAATCGGCACGCTTCAACGGCAATTCTTCAATCAAAACGTGGCTTTGGCGGGCGCTTAGTGTAGCGGCGCATGGGGGTTACGGTGGCAAAAACCGCGTGATAAAATCTCGCAAACACTTGAAATGACTGGAAAACTGCGATGCGCGGGCCGATGTGATCCACATTGCCGCGCATTTTGCTTTCGGAAGTCAGCGAAGTTCTGAAACAA
>JAYTAY010000108.1:0-10836 GCA_043737255.1 Luteimonas sp. | reverse complement strand
AATGGCCGCCGCTCTTGCCGACCGATTCGATCAGATAGGCGCGCAGTTCATCGGCAATCGCGGGCAGTTCGTCCTCGCCGAACTGGCGCAGGTCGGCGGGCGAGTCGATGCGGGACAGACGCGGGTAACGCGTGGAGTCGATCATGCTGCCATTTTCGCCCCCGCCGCCGTGACGGGCAAGGAAAACGCCGCGTGAGTGATCCAGCAGGTGCGTATCAGCAGGCGCGTAGCAGGTGTGATCCAGCAGGTGCGTATCAGCAGGCGCGTAGCAGGTGTATATCAGCAGGTGCGTATCAGCAGCTGCGTGTCAGTAGGCGCCGCATCAAGCCAGGCGCATATCAGCTTTCGTGCATCAGCGGCCGCGCAGGCGGCCCAGGATTCCCGTTGGCTTTGCGGGCTCGGCGGGTTCCGCAGACGCCTCCTGCACGATCTCGGCATAACCCGTCGTCAGGTTCGCATTGATGAAGTCGGCGACCTCCGCCGACGGCAGGCTGCTGGCCGCTGCGATTTCGCCGATGGTGGCCGGCCCCTTCATCATCACTGTCGCGATTCGGAAGTGTTTCGGGAATTCCCGCTCGGTCTGTGGCCATTTGCCGAGGCGGTAATGCCTGTCGGCGTCCAGCGCCGCGCCGCCCTTGCCAGCCACCAGGCCGCCATACCACTGCAAGCGCGGCAACGGCTGCGCCGCTCCGAGTTTTGCGGTGTCGTTCTTCCAAGTCGCGTCATCCACCGGGACGAACGCGTCGCGCTCGACTGCGCCCTCGAAGCAGCCTTGCAACGGCTTCAAGGTCGCCGGCCCGTAATACTCGCGCGCGGTGCTGTCGATCAGCAGGTCGGGACAGTTGGGATGCTTGTAGCGGACGCGCCCCGACAACAGGTTCGGAGCCAGCCAGTCGGCAAGAGTGCGGTCCCTGCTGGGACGCGGCAGTTCGGGCGCGGCGACTGTTTCCACAATCACGGCATCGGATGCCGTGGCCGGCATCGCTGGCGGACGCTCGGCGCTGACTTGCGCGGGCTTGGTCACCGGTGCGATGACCGGTGTTTCGAGAGGAGGCCTGGATTCCTGGTCAATGGGCTGCAGATGTTCTTCGGGCAACTCGTCCTGCGGAGCGGGTGCATGGGTCAAACCGGAAGGCACGGCTGCTGCAAGCTCGGGGGCAGCAGGCGCAGGAGTTTTTTGGACAGCCGCGGACGCCGCCGGCTGCGATGCCGGGGCGGCGGGCGACGCAATGACAATGCCTTCCTTGTCGGCGATGTCGCGCAGCAGCGCGGTGACGGCACTGGCATCGAATGGTCGGGCAAGCCGGAAATCGGTCTGCGTGCGCGGTGCGCTGGTCAGCCCGACGACGACTTTGTCGGCGCCATGCAACCGCAACCAGCTCATCGGACCGTACATGCTGTCCATGTCGACAATGACGTAACGCGCGTCGGCCTCACCTGTGAGGGTGAAGCGGTTGCCGAGTGTCACGTTGGCCTGCTCGAACGCCGCCTTCAATGCGGTTTCGGTGGCGGGATCCATGCCGGTCAGGCCCAAAGTCAGGGGCATCGCATTGAACCAATTCAGAGCGGGCCACCAGTGTTGCGTCGCTGGCGTTACCCGTCAATGAAGAGCGCGGCTAAACCGGACGCCGCGCGCGTTTCGGCAGATGGCTCTTCAGGAATTCCATCTGGTCGGCAAGGATGTTGCGGTTGGACAGGATCAGGTGCTCGATCCAGCTGGGCCGGAACGGCACCGCAAGCAGCGGCATCTTGGCTTGTTGCGGCGTGCGCCCGCCTTTGCGCGAGTTGCAATGGAAACAGGCGGCGACCACGTTCTCCCAGATATCACGCCCACCCTTGGACAGCGGCACCACGTGGTCGCGGGTGAGGTGTTGGCGCGGCACATCACGTCCGCAGTACAGACACAGGTGCGCATCGCGCGCGAACAACGCGGCATTGGTCAGCGCCGGGGTCGGGTCGAGCGCATGTGCGCGTGCATGGCCACGCGCGGCGACGATGGGATGCAGTTCCATCGTGCTGCGTTCGCCTGTCACGCGGCAGATGCCGCCGTGGATGGTCAAGCAGGGATCGCCCAGCGTCCACGACACCGCCCCACGCGCGTACAAACAGGTGGCGTCCTGCCAGCTCATCCAGTCGAGCACGCGGCCGTAGGCGTCGAGTGAAAGCAGGCGCACAGCATCGAGTCGTGCAGGGACGACGTTGGTGGCGTGGACGTTGGAAATGTGGCCGCGAAAACGGGACTGAGCGTCATGCGCAGCCGGCTCCGCGAGGGCCCCGGCTCGAATCAGGCGAAGGTTCGCTCTGTCGGTCTCCATGGGAGTAAGAGCTTATACGCCTTTGCTTACTTTTTGTGTAGGCATCCTTCGACACACTCAGGATGAGCGGACAACATTCCCACTGCGTTTGCCTAGAAAGTTGAAAGCATTACGCATCAAAGCGATCCGCATCCAGCGACATCAGCGATTCGACCCCACTCGTAATCGCCGCTGCGTGGGTCAGTGTGCGCGGCAGGATGCGATCAAAATAAAACCGCGCGGTTTCCCGCTTCGCCGACTTGAACGCTTCGGAATGCGATGACGCTTCCGCCGCTGCCACGCTGCGCGCCCACCAGTACGCCAGCGCGACGTAGCCGGAAAAAAACAAATAATCGTAGGCGGCCGCGCCAACTTCATCCGCATTGCCGACGGCGCGCTGGCCGACCTGCATGGTCAACTTCTGCCATTCGTCCGCTTTCTGGCGCAATGGTTCAATGAACTGCGCAACGCTTGCGTTATCCACGTTATCGCTGCAGAAGGCCTCGATCATGCCGAGAAAGACACGCAAACCGGCGCCCTGCTGCTGCATGATCTTGCGACCCATCAGGTCCAATGCCTGTATGCCGGTTGTGCCTTCGTACAAGGTGGTGATGCGCGCATCGCGGGCGAGCTGTTCCATGCCGTGTTCGGCGATGTAACCGTGGCCGCCAAAGCATTGCAGCGCGTGGTAGGTGCATTCCACGCCCCATTCGGTCAGGCAGGCCTTGATGATGGGCGTGACGAAGCCAAGCAACACATCGGCCTGCGCATGTTCGTCGGCGTCTTCGGAATGTTCGACGATGTCGACCAGGCTGGCGCCGTGATACCCCATCACGCGACCGCCTTCGATCAGCGCCTTGCAGGTCAACAGCATGCGACGCACGTCGGGATGGACGATGATCGGATCGGCCGGTTTGTCCGGGAATTTCGGTCCAGACAACGAGCGCATCTGCAGGCGCTCGCGCGAATAGCGCAACGCGTTTTGAAACGCGCGATCCGACAAGCCGAGGCCTTGCAGGCCGACCGCGAGGCGCGCGGTATTCATCATCGTAAACATCGCCAGCAAACCCTTGTGCGGCTCGCCGATCAGGTAGCCCTGCGCATCATCGAAATTTATCACGCACGTGGCCGAACCGTGGATGCCCATCTTGTGTTCGATCGCGCCGCAGCGCACGGCATTGCGTTCGCCCATCGCACCGTCGCGCGCGACCCGCACCTTCGGCACGATGAACATTGAAATGCCCTTGCTGCCCGAAGGCGCATCCGGCAGGCGCGCCAGCACCAGATGCACGATGTTCTCCGTGAAGTCATGCTCACCGGCAGTGATGAAGATCTTGGTGCCGCTGATCGAATAACTATCGTCGGCACTCGGCACCGCTCTGGTTTTCAGCAGGCCCAGATCAGTGCCGCAATGTGGCTCGGTCAGGCACATCGTGCCGGTCCAGCTGCCATCGACGAGATGCCCCAGGAACACGTCGCGCTGCCAGTCTTCGCCGTGCTGCAGCAGCGCTTCGGTGGCGCCGTGCGACAGCAGGGGAAAGTTGCCCCACGCAAGATTGGCCGCATCGATCATTTCCTTCAACGGCACGCCTGCGGTGTGCGGCAGACCCTGGCCGCCGAACTCGACCGGCGACACCAGTCCGCTCCAACCGCCATCCACGTACTGCGCGTAGGCCTGCTTGAACCCCGGTGGCGTGGTGACATCGCCGCTGGCCTTGTCGTAACTGCAGCCCACGGAATCGCCGATGCGGTTGAGCGGGGCCAGCACGGTTTCGGTGAAGCGCGCGCCTTCCTCCAACACGGCGTCGACGATGTCGCGCGTAGCCTCGGTGAACCCGAGCCGTGCGAACAAGGTTTCGGCGTCGAGGACGTCGAACAACACGAAACGGATGTCGGAGAGAGGGGCTTTATAGGCGGTCATGGGGTCAGCTTGGAATGGGGAACAGGAAAGCAGGATTCAGAGCTCGCATAAGTTTCACTTTTTTGCTCGTCATTCCCACCTTCGCGGGAATGACGAGCAATAACGTATTCGCGTTTCGAGGTTCCTAGCGCAAAACGCCCGGCAATCCCGGCGCAGGACTCAAGCTGCTGCTGCGTTCGACTTCGTAACTCCGCGCGCTGCCTTTTTCCGGCGTCGCACTCAGCGTGCCCTTGAAGCTGTAGTTCACGCTGCGATTGGCGGACAACGCATCGGCGAGGACGATGCGCGCACCCGAGGATGGCGTATGCGACAAGGTCACGACTTCGGCGGATTCAGGGCCAATCGAAACACCCGGGTTGCCCTGCAACGTACCCGCAGCCTGGCCACCCATGTTGATCATCAGGTTCACCGCATCGAAGCGCGTCTGCACGGTGCTGAAATTCTCGATGCGCAGGTCCACGGCCCAATTGCCATTGGCGCGCACGGTGATCTGCTGGATGCTGGCGGCGGGCTCGGAGACGCGGCGCACCGGTCCGCCACTGCCGCAGGCGGCGAGTGCAGTCACCATCGCGATTAAGGCCAAGCGTGCCAAGTGGTTCATTCACTGCTCCGGAATCGATTCCCGCGAGAATACACCGGCATTCGTTTTCCCCGATGTCAAAGAGAGCTGGGCATTCAAGGTCCACGATCACTGCACCGGCGCAACCACCACCAGCGGTTTCAGGTTGTAACCAACTGCTTCGGCCCGCGCCTTGATCTGCTCGAACAACGCGCGATCCATTGTCGGCGTGCGCGACAGGACCCAGAAGTACTCGCGATCCGGTTCACCCACCACCGCCCATTGGTAGTCGGGATCGAGATCGATGACCCAGTAGTCGGCCCACACCAGCGGCAACCACGACAGCATGTCTGGCGCGAATCGCACCTGCAGTCGTCCGGGATGCCCCTTGACGGCGCGCGCCATGCCTTCAGCGACATCGATCGTCCCGTCCTTGGTCTTGCATGCGTTGCGCACGCCGATCTTGCCGTCGTCCTCCAGCATGTAGCGGGCGGTGATATCGCCAACGCACTTGCGCTGGAAGAACATCGGCAAGTGCGCGATCTCGTACCACTCGCCGGCGTAGCGCGAGATATCGAGTTGTGACACCGACTGCACTGGTTTTGCGGCGAACGCGGGCAGGGCGACAGCAAGAAGCAGGGCGAGGGTGAGCCGCATGTTCGATGCTCCGGGGAAGATGGCGATACGGGGCGGCGATGAGCCCGTTGAGGTGAATATGCCCGTTTTCGAGATTGGTCGCGCAAGCAAGGTGTTAACAACCAGAAAGGCGCTACAAAACAAAAGCCCGCAACAAGTGCGGGCTGCTTGAAATCTTAGAATTCTAATGGTGGTCGGGGACGGAATCGAACCGCCGCCACGGGGATTTTCAAAGCACGGTCGTGAGACCGAGAAGTTCTTTCTAATGAGTCACTTACGGCGCTTGCCTTCTTTTTTTGAAAGTGTTCTGCAGCATTGGATTCACTGTTCATGGCGGCACATCGGCTGGGGGGCTTCCGACCCGTAGCGGATGCCTGCCACCCACGCCTGTTTACAGTCAGTAACGATTGCGTCCTGTGGCCGGCCATCGCCTTTGATTAGCGCAGTGGGTTGTAATCGCCGTGTCCGACAAGCCGA
This sequence comes from Luteimonas sp., assembly GCA_043737255.1. Classification (GTDB taxonomy): domain Bacteria; phylum Pseudomonadota; class Gammaproteobacteria; order Xanthomonadales; family Xanthomonadaceae; genus JALYOU01. Next base: position 4,949 of record JAYTAY010000108.1, on the reverse strand, counting down.
GCCGGGCTGACGGGCCTGTCAGTCGTCCAGACCGACGCCGCTTTCGCGGCCCGGCATACCCAGGTGCCAGGCGCTGACTTCTTCTCCGCTTCACACGGAGTCCATCGCGTGTTCACTTGCGCGACGGAGGATTGACCCACTTCGCCAACCAGTGAGACGAGCTCATGCAAACGGATCAAGGTAATTTTGCTAACCAATCGGAAAACGGTGGCGGACGGCGCGGGAACCGTTGGAGGATCGCGATGTGGGGCACCGCGGCGTTCCTGCTGTTGCTGCCCCTGGTGGCGATGCAGTTCACCAGGGAAGTGAACTGGAACCTGTCCGATTTCGTTGTCATCGGCGTCATGCTCCTCGCCGCCTGCGGCACCTACGAGCTCGGGGCGAGGATGTCGAGCAGTACCGCGTACCGGGCCGCCTTCGGCATTGCAGTGGTGGCGGGATTCCTCCTCGTCTGGATCAACCTCGCCGTCGGCATCATCGGGAATGAGAACAACCGCGCCAACTTGATGTTCGGCGGAGTGCTCATGGTCGGGGCCGTCGGCGCCCTCATCGCGCGGTTCCAGCCACACGGCATGGCACGCGCGTTGGTCGCTCAGGCGCTGATCGCCGTGATCGCCCTGGTCGGCGGATTGAGCCACGAAGCCGTGATGATGTCGGCGTTCTTCGCCGCACTGTGGCTCACATCGGCCGGCTGTTTCGGAAAGCGGCGCAGCAGCAAATTCCCGCGGGTGTAGCGCCGTAGGTTGACCCGCGACGTCCGCTTTCCGCTTGAGAGGCCATTCCGCCGTCCGATGGCGACGGCCGTTCAGCACAGCCCATGGACTCCACCGCAGCTGAGCGAACGTCCGCTCTTGGCCGTTGGAAATCGTTGATCGATGTCTGCTATCAACCGGAAGCAACTACTGGCCAAGACACAATCGAGCATGTCCGGCAACATGACCCGCTGAAAGCTGGGGTATTGCTTCCGCTCGGACTTTCAGCATATCTGGCAGGTCACACTCCAATGCACGCTGCCCCTACTACCGCCTATCCATGGCGATCAATCTCCAAGCGGTAATTACAGTGATTTTATTTGTGGTGTAGACCTTCGGCAGGCCTTTCCCCATATTTAATATGCCGATTGAACGCGAACGTTTGCGGCCATCTGCTCGCCCTTCTGCGTTCTTGGGGCCAGCCGACCTGATAGCCGCACATCATGTAATCGATCATCACCCGCGGCATGCATGGCACCGTACCCCTGCATGCTGTGGCCGCTCCAGGTGCTTTAAGGCGTTGGCTTCGTTAGCCCCGACGACCTCGGGTCGTCCCGGCACTTGGACCATTGGTCCTCAAAGGAGTCACACATGTTCCTGTCCAGCATGAAACCCGTTCGGTACTCACTGCTCCCACTCGCCATCGGTCTGATATGCGTCGCAAGCCCCCTGTTCGCGGCCGAATCACGTGGCGCAGCCGCCGACGTGATGGAGGTCGCCAAGGCGCAATGGGCGGCCGAGAACCAGAACAGCCCCTCGTCTCAGGCGCACGGCTCCGTGGCGGACGACTACACAGAGTTCAACGGCGATGTCCCGACGCTTCTCGAAGGAAAGGCGATCGCCACCCGTTTCTACGATGCCTCGCTACAAAGCGGCGACAAGAGCCTTCTCTCGGAAATGGTCAATCCGCACGTGCAGGTCTACGGTGACACCGCGATCCTGACATACAACTATGCGGGAGTGACCAAGGGCCACGACGGCAAGATGCGCAATAATTTCGCTAAATCAACGCGCGTCTATGTCAGGCAGGGTGGCGACTGGAAGCTGGTGCATGCCAACTTCGCTCCTTTTGTGGCTCCCAGCGCCCCGTAACCGACCTACCGTGGCAACCACCGAAAAGCCGGGCTTGTCCCGGCTTTTCCCTGCCCATCCGGCTCTCGGACGACATCGAGCTACAAAATAAATTGCTCAACCGCCGTCGAGTGGCAACGACAATCTGCTCCAGACGGACAAGCAAACGGCGAGGAACCATGCAGCTCTTCACGCTCTACCGGACATATGCCGGACACAAAAAATGGCCGCAAAGGCCCTTTTCCTAAAAGCACTTAAATTATGGTGGCCGGGGACGGAATCGAACCGCCGACACGGGGATTTTCAATCCCCTGCTCTACCAACTGAGCTACCCGGCCATGCGCTCGGGCGATGCCCTGCGAAGGGCGGAATGATACGGATCGCGGCCTGTTCAGGCAAGCCACATGGTGGCTGAATGCCTGTCCCTTGGCGGGTTGCAGCCGTTTCTCAAGCGCGCATGATCGCTGTGAGACACCTCTTCCGTGCCTTCAGGAGGCCGCCATGAAACGTGATTCAATCGCCTTGCTCGCCCTTTCGGTGGTGCTGCTGACATCTGCCTGTGCCGCCGGTGGCGGAATGCGCGATGCGGATCGGCTGGCGCTGTACCAGTCGCACGCTGGCGAACCGCTCAGGAACATCCGCTACAACAATCCGATCGGATGGGAAACCATCGATGACGATCACCTGTTACTGACGATGACGCCGCGCGACGTGTATTTGATGAAGCTGTCGGGACCATGCCTGGATTACAACCGTGGCGGTGCGACCATCGCGATTTCCTCGCAGGCGGGCCGCGTCAGCACCGGGTTCGATCGCGTCACCACTGCCGATCCAAGGCTGAGCTGCCGGATCGAGGAGATTCGTGCGGTGGACATGGCGTCGTTCCGCAAAGCACGCGACAGCGCTAGTTCGGGTTGATCGACGATGCGTCATCCGGCGGCTGATAACCCGCCGGTTTCTCCGCACCATCCCCAAACAGGAATTTTTCCATCTCCGTCTGCAGGTACGCACGGTGCTTGGGATCGAGCGGCGACAGCCGGTTCTCGTTGATCAGCATCGTCTGGTGCGCAAGCCACGCCGCCCACGCCGTCTTGCCGATGGAATTGAACACACGCTTGCCCAGTTCGCCCGGCCACGGCATGTAGTCCAGGCCTTCGGTATCGTGTTGTTCGTATTCGCAGAAAACCATGCGTGGCATCAGCGGGTACTCATGAGTGTGGGTCCAGAAGTTTGCGGATCGGCGCCGGCAATCCCAGCGATTGCAGTTGGTCATGCGCTACCCAACGCAGGTCCTCATTATCGCGCACCATCGCCTTATCGTGGATTGCGTGCCAGCGCAGCGGCTGGATCTGCAGCCGATAGTGGCTGAAACCATGCGCGATCGCGGGCAGTGCCTCGGCCTGGTCGTAATCGCCGTGCAGATGTTTCGCGAACCAGGCACGCGCGTCGTCGTGGTCGCCGGCTTCGGGCAGCGACCACAGCGACGCCCAGATCCCGGTCGGCGCGCGTCTTTGCAGCAGGACGCGGCCTTGATCGTCCTGCGCCCACAGCATCAGCGCGCGGCGTTCGGGCAACGGCTTGCCGGGCTTTGGCGTCGGCAGTTCGGCGACGCGGCCTTCGTGCAACGCAACGCAGCTGTCCTGCAACGGGCACAGCACGCAGGCCGGGTCATGGCGCGTGCACAGCGTCGCCCCGAAATCCATTTGCGCCTGTGTGTAGTCGGCGAGTCGTTGTGTCGGCAGATGCGATCGGGCGAGCTTCCATAGCTGCTTTTCGACGGCAGGCAAACCAGGCCAGCCCTCGATACCGTGATAGCGACACAACACACGCTTGACGTTGCCGTCGAGGATCGGAAAACGGTCGCCCCAGGCTTGCGCAAGGATGGCGCCGGCCGTGCTGCGGCCGATGCCGGGCAACGTGATCAACGCATCCATGTCGCGAGGCAGATCGCCGCCGTGCTGCTCGACGCACAACTTCGCAGTGGCATGCAGGTTGCGCGCGCGGGCGTAGTAACCGAGCCCCGACCACTGCGCCAGTACATCGTCGAGTGGTGCAGCCGCCAGGTTGGCGAGCGCTGGGAATGCGGCGACGAAACGCGCGAAGTACGGGATCACCACGCGTACCTGCGTTTGCTGCAGCATGATTTCCGACAGCCAGACTCGGTAGGGCGTGCGCGGGTGCATCCACGGCAAATCGTGGCGGCCGGACTGCTCGTGCCACGACAGCAGCCGCGTCGCAAAATCGTCTTCGCGCTGGCGCGTCATGGCGCCGGTTCGATCGCCGGCACTGCCGGATCATCGAAGATCATTTCGACGCCTTCCAGTTGCGCGCCGGCAATTTCCATCGTCGGTGTTGTCAGAGTTCCATCCAGCGGCGGCAACGGCGAGCCCGTTTGCTCGGCGCCGATCCACTTGCTGACATCGAACACGCGCAACCGGCCGTCGAAACGCGTCGCATCGCGCTGAAGACTTAGCGCGGCGACTGCGCTGAGGTCGGCCTTGCCGCGATAGCGCAAGTCGAATGCGAGTCCTGATGCCGATGCCGACAGCGGCGGCGGCAACGTCGGCCAGGCATCGGGCCATGCCGGGATGTTGCCGTCGAGTTCCACTACCAGTTCACGTCCCAGCGCCAATGCGCCATGGGCGTCGAGACTGGGGACGCGCTCCTTGCCGCGCAACGCGAGACCGACCGGCGCCCATGACCAGATCGTGTTGCCGTATTGCAGCGGCCCGAACAACCCGAGTGCGAACGGAATCTCGGTGCTGGCTGACTTGAAGCGCACGTTCATCGCCAGCCGCGCCGGCAGCAAGCGCCAATGGCCGTCACTGATCCACAGGGGGCCGGACAGTTTGATGCGTGCAGGCAGGCTCCAATCGTCGCTGTGCACAGTGACCGGGCCGACGATGGCCAGTCCCGCGTTCTTGGCGGGGCGCGACAGTGCAACAGCGACATCGAAGGCAATGCGGCGGGGTGGGTCGAGATAACGGCCGCGAACCTGCGCATTGACGGGTTGATCCGGCGCAAGTTTCGGTAGCTCGACGTCGATGCCGTCAACCGACCAATTCCTGTCCTTGAGCGTACCGCGAGTGACGCGCAGGCCATCGGTCAGCGTCGGAATCCTGTTCT
>JAYTAY010000107.1:0-4776 GCA_043737255.1 Luteimonas sp. | reverse complement strand
ACCGACCCGTGACGCACGACGAAGCTCCGCGACCATGATCGACTTGCACTACTGGCCCACGCCCAATGGCCACAAGATCCCGATGCTGCTCGAGGAGCTGGTCGAGCAGGGTTATCCTCTCGACTACATCATCGAGCCGGTGGACATCGGCGCCGGTGACCAGTTCAAACCGGGATTCCTGGCGATCGCGCCCAACAACAAGATGCCGGCGATCGTCGACCACACGCCTGCCGACGGCGGCGCGCCGATCAGCGTGTTCGAGTCCGGCGCGATCCTGTTGTACCTCGCCGAGAAAACCGGTCGACTGATTCCCGCCGACATGCGCGACCGCGTCGCCACGGTTGAATGGCTGTTCTGGCAAGTGGGCGGGCTGGGACCGATGACCGGCCAGCATGGTCATTTCAATGTTTACGCGCCGGAGTCGGTGCCTTATGCGATCGACCGCTACGGTCGCGAAACCGCGCGCCTGCTTGGCGTGCTCGACAAGCATCTTGCCGACCGCGCCTTTATCGCCGGCGAGGACTACAGCATCGCCGACATCGCCTGCTATCCGTGGATACTGGCGTACGAAAAAACGCCGCCCGACCTGAGCGCACTGCCGCATCTGCAGCGTTGGCATGCAGCGATCGCAGAACGCCCATCGACACAACGTGCCTACGCATTAGGTCGCCAAGTGAATCCATCGGCGGGACAACCGTTAAGCGATGAGGAGCGCCAGCACTTATTCGGGCAAGGCGCGCGTTGATGCTCCTGCTGTTGTGGAGCGGCGCTTGCTCCGGTGCTTTTCGCATCAGCAAGCACAGCCGGGCAAGCTCGGCTCTACAGCAAGAAAAGCGTGCGCACGTATGAAGCAGTTCTGTAGGAGCGCCCCATGGGCGCGATGAAGCGCTACCGGCAATGCCCATCGCGCCCATGGGCGCTCCTACAAAATCATCCTGTCGCTGGGATCATTCCGGCTTGGGCGGCTTCATCGTGTACTGCTTTGGCGGCTCCGCCCCCAGCAGGTGTTCGACGAAATAATCCCAGCGGCGACGCGTCACATACGCCGCATCCGCGCCGTAGCCGTGACGTGCGTGCGGCAGCAGCAGCAGATCGAAATCCTTGTTGGCCTTGACCAGTGCATCGACCACCAGCAGCGTGTTCGACGGCGGCACGTTGTCATCCATCATCCCGTGGATCAGGAATAGTTTGCCCTTGAGCTTGCCGGCGTGATTCTGGTTGGCCTGGTCGTCGTAATTGGACTTGCCGTTCTTGTCCGTGGTCAACAGGCCTTGCCATTTCTCGGCCCAGTCGTCCTCGTAATTGCGGTTGTCGTGGTTGCCGCTTTCGGCAATGCCGACCTTGAAGAAATCCGGATGCCGGAACATCGCCGCCGCGGTCGCATTGCCGCCGCCGGAATGACCCCAGATGCCGATGCGGTCCATGTCGATGAACGCGTGGCGCTTGCCGAGTTCCTTCATGCCCGCGACCTGGTCCGGCAGCGTGTTGTCGCCGATATCCTCGAAATACGCGTCGTGGAACGCCTTGGAGCGGTACGGCGTGCCCATGCCGTCGATGGCGACGACGAGGAAGCCCAGTTCCGCCAGCGCCTGGTTGTCGCCATGCGCGGAAGCGAAGTTGCGGGTGCGGATCGAACCGACCTGCGGGCCGGGATAAATGTAGTTGATGATCGGATATTTCTTGTTCGGGTCGAAGTTCGTCGGCTTGAACATCATCCCTTGCAGGTCGGTCTTGCCGTCGCGACCCTTGACCGTGAATTTTTCCGGCGCAATCCAGCCCGCGGTCTTGAGCCGGCTGATATCGGCCCGCGCGACCTCGGCGACCGTCATGCCATCCTCGGTCCTGCGCAGCACGGAGAGCGGCGGCGCGCCGGTGGTTGAATAAGTGTCGACGAAATACGTCCCGTCGTTCGACAGCACGACACCGTGGTTGGCGTCCTCCGGCGTCAACAGCGTGACGTCGCCGCCGTCGAGGCCGGCCTTGTAGTAGTGCTGGAAATACGGATCACGCCCGGCTTCGCGTCCCGTCCCGGTGAACCACACCGTGCGCGTTGTTTCATCGACACGGTTCACTTCCGCCACGTTCCAGTCGCCGCGGCTCACCGCACGCTTGAGTTTGCCGTTGCCCAGGTCGTACAGATACAGATGCCCCCAGTTGCTGCGCTGGCTCCACCACAGCACTTCGTTGCTGCCCGACAAGTAACGCCAGTTGATCGCATTGATACCGCTCTCGAACCAGGTCTTCACTTTTTCATTGAACACCTCCCGCACCGCGCCGGTGGACGCATCGGCGACGCGCAGCCAGGTGTGCTTGTGGTCGCGCGAGGTCGAGGCGAATGCGAGCGTCTTGCCGTCCTTCGCCCACTGCACGTCCTCCCAGCCGCCGAAGCAGCTGACGTCGTCGCACTGCGTGGACCGATGCTGGTCCGACGGCATCTTCAGACGCAGCACCCTGCGCGCATCCGTATCGATGATCACGCGCTCGATCATGGTGATGTCCCTGTCGCCGACCAGCGGGTACTTCCATGTGTCGACCTTCGGAGCGCCCACATTGGTGCTGACCAGGGTCATCTCGCCGGTCTTGCGCTGGTCCTGCTGGAACGTGGCGATCTGTTTTGAATCCGGCGACCACACCAGGATCGCGCGATCGCTGTGGGTCCAGCCGGCGTTGTCGGTGGCGTAGCCGAAGTCCCGGACGCCGTCGGTGGTGAGTTGGGTTTCGTTGCCGGTGGCCACGTCGCGCAGCCACAAGTTCCAGTTGCGGATGAAGGCTTCGCGTGTCTTGTCCGGCGACAACACCGCGGGACCACCGGCAATCGCGGCTGTTTTTTCCTTGGCGATCGGTTTGGTCGGCGCGCACACGCCCTTGCCCTTGAGGTCGCACAAATAATGCGTGCCGCTGGCGGCGACATCGAAGCGACCGTCGTCGGCCAGGTTGTACGTGGTAAACGGCAATTTGCTGACCTTGACTGGCTTGCCGGTGGCCCTGCTCAAGGCCGTGGCGAGCTTGGCGTGGTCGAAGGCGACTTCGGACTTGCCGGTGGCCGCATCGAAGCGCATCACGCGGTCACCGTTGGCATCGTGATCGACGTAGGTGAACTGGTTGTCGTCGAGCCAGGTCACATTGGACGCAGCGTGATCGACCAGTGGCGAGGTGTTGTAGCCAAGGAAGCGTTCGGCGCGTGCATAGTCGTCCGCGGTCAGCGTGCGTGTCTGCGCGGTGGCGGCAGTGGATAGAACGCCGAATAACGCCACGCCCAGCAACGCGGACCTATCGATCATCGAACCCATGCACATCCCCTCGAAACGGCAGATCGCATGCTAACGCGGCATTAACTGACGCGCCCGTGACCTTGGTCCTGTAGGAGCGCCGCATGGGCGCGATGGGCATTCCCGGTAAAGCCTCATCGCGCCCAAGTGCGCTCCCACGACCGAAGGACGTCCCTGTGGACAGGGGTTCAGGGCCAAAATGAACCCGCCACTTATAATCGCCACCCGTGCCGATGGAACACCGCGTGACCACACCGTCATTACCGCCGATGCCACCGCTCGCCATCCGTGCCTATACCTCGACCACCGCGCTCGGCCGCGGGCGCGCGGCCCAGGCCGAGGCGTTGCGGGCGCGGCGCAGCGGTTTGCGGCGCAACGATTTCGGCGTCGATCCGCTGGACTGCTGGATCGGTCGCGTCGACGGGCTGGAAGACGCGGCGCTGCCCGCGGCGTGGGCGAAATGGGAATGCCGCAACAACCGGCTGGCGTGGCTGGGATTGCAGCAGGACGGCGTGCTGGATGTCGTCGCGGCGATGAAGGCACGCCATGGCGCCGAACGCGTCGCCATCGTGCTCGGCACCTCGACCGCCAGCATCGGCGCAACGGAAGAGGCCTATGCGCGCCTCGATCACGGTGCATTCCCAGCGGATCTCGCCCGGCACATCGTGCACACGCCGCATTCGCTGGGCGATTTCGTGCAGCACGCCACCGGCTTGCGCGGCCCCTGCGTCACGGTGGCGACCGCATGCTCCTCCAGCGCCAAGGTGTTCGCGCAGGCATCGCGACTGATCGAGGCCGGCCTGGTCGATGCGGCGCTGGTCGGCGGCGTCGATACGTTGTGCGGCAGCGTGCTGTTCGGTTTCAACGCGCTGGAACTGGTGTCACCGGAACCGTGCCGGCCGTTCGATGCGCAGCGTCGCGGATTGTCGCTGGGTGAAGCCGGCGGGTTTGCGGTGCTCGAACGCAGCACCAGTGACGAGGCCGGTTTGCAACTGCACGGCTACGGCGAATCCAGCGACGCGCACCACATGTCCACGCCGCATCCCGAAGGCCTGGGCGCGCAATACGCGATGCGTGACGCACTCACGCGCGCAGGTGTCGATGCCGATGCCATCGGTTACCTCAACCTGCACGGCACTGCCACCCCGGCCAACGACAAGGTCGAGGCTTACGCCGTCGCGACGCTGTTCCCGGGCACGCTGCACGCGAGTTCGACCAAGGGCTGGACCGGACACACGCTGGGCGCGGCCGGCATCGTCGAATCGGTGTTCGCGCTGATCGCGCTGGAAGATGGCGCATTGCCCGGCACCTTGAACAGCACCACGCCCGATGCCGCGTGCGGGCCGCAGATCCGCTTCGACAACGCACAACGCGAGATCCACTACGCGATGAATAACTCGTTCGGGTTTGGCGGCAACAACTGCTCGCTTGTTTTCGGGAAGGCATGAGCATGTTGATTCGGTTTTTCAAGCAACTTCCCGAAATTTCCGGTATCGATCTTCGCGCT
>JAYTAY010000106.1:0-4780 GCA_043737255.1 Luteimonas sp. | reverse complement strand
ACCTTTCGGGCATCACCCGGTTATTTGATTCAATACGTTGGGGCCGATCTGTCTTCCCGCAGCTCCGCGTTGCGCCACCTCGACAGACGGCCAGTCTGTCTTCGGCGACGCGCCTTGATCTGCGGGAAGACATATCGGTGACGCCTGTGCGGAGTTGATCAGAGTATTCCCTAGGCCGTTAGTGCATACATGACTATGTTGACGACGAACTTCGAGTTGTCTTCGGCCAGCCAACGTTTGTTGCGGAAGTCGTAGTCCAGTTCGCAGCCGTAGTCCTTGTTGCTGTAGAGCAGGCCAAGGCGACCATCGATAGTGATGCCTTTCAAGTAATCGTGGACCAGATCGTCACCCCAACCGTTGAGCTCGAATCCCGTTGCTGGTGGCTTGTCGAATTCGAAAAAGCTGCGATACAGCGGATGATCGTCTGGCAGCTTCTGCAGCGCATCGCTGCCGAAGATCGTCGCCATTTCGGCTTCGAATGATTTCGCGAACAGGCCGTCGATGTCGTGGTTGCAGTCATCGACCAGGACAAAGCCGCCGTTGCGCACGTATTGCTCGAAATTGCGTCGCTCGTCGGGGTTGAACTCGACCAGTTTGTGGCCAGCGAGATACGCCATCGGCGCGGCCAGCATGCGCGGATCGGCCAGTGCGACGACGCGTTCCTTCGGGTCGACGCGCAGGGTCGTGTACTGGATCAGCGCATCGAGCAGGTTCGATGGCATGCGCTGGTCGACATCCCAGTCGCCGGAGTCGTACATCAGTCGCGTGAACCAGAAGTCGTAGTTCTCGTCGCTCGCGAGCGTGCCTTGAGCCTGCGTCACGCGTGCCAGTGGCGCGAGTGCGATACCGGCGCTCGCTGAGAGCAGCAGACGCAGGAACTTGGCGCGAGTCATGGGGTTAGTCATCGTCACGCTCGTGCAAAGTCCCGACCGGAAATCCGGCCGGGACCGTGGAACTACACCGCGTCGGACAACGAGGTAAATGTGAAGTCGCGCAGTTTCAGCGGCGGAATCATCATCACCAACGGCGACTCGTCGTCACCCACGCGGACGGGTTTTCCAATCTCCTCGATGTTGTTGAGCATGATTACTGGCGACTCGTTGAAGCGGAAGTTCTTGATCGGATACTTGATCTCGCCATCCTCGATATAGAACGTGCCGTCGCGGGTCAGTCCGGTCAGCAACACGGTCTGCGGATCGACCATGCGGATGTACCAGGTGCGCGTGACCAGGATTCCCTTCTTGGTGCCCTTGACCAAGTCCATCGTCGACTTGTCACCGCCAGCCATGATCAGGTTGCCGGGACGACCAACCGCCTTCTTTCCTTTTTCCTTGGCCCAGAAGCGCGAGTAATTGAGGAAGTCGACCTTGCCCTTGGTAATGATCGTGGTCTTCTCGCGGGCCATGCCATCCTCGTCCCACGGCAACACGGCGCACGTTGGATCGGCGGGATCGGCATGAATGCTGACACGCTCGTCGAACACCTGCTCGCCCAGTTTGTTGCCGCCACCCTTCTTGGAAAGAAAGCTGCGTCCTTCGTCCGCCTGGCGCGCATCGAAGCCGAACATCATGAACGAGATCAGGCCTGAGGCGGCAGCCGGCTCAAGAATCACCGTGTACTTGCCGGGCTCCAGTGCCTTGGCATCGGCCGAGCGCTTGGCTTTATCGATGGCGGTCTTGATATCGTCAGCAGCGCTGAAGCTGTCGACGTTGGCCGTGTTGCGGGCGACCCAGCCAGAACCGGTGCCATCCTCGGTACGCACCGTGCAAGTGAAGTCGGCATTGGTGCTGGTCTGGTAACCGAAGTTGCCTTTCTTGTTGGCGATAGCCGAGAAGCGCTGGCTGTCGGAGAAGAACCCGGCGGCCACCAGTTTGTTCGCCTTGCAGGGCGTGATCGACGCAGCCGCAATGCTGGCGCGATATTCCGGCGTGATCGCGGCGGTCTTTGCGGAAAACGTCGGCGTGGCCTTGTATTCCTGTTTTTCGATACCGGGCATGAACTCCGGATTCTCGGGCGCCAGCTTGGCCAGCTCCTCGGCGCGCATCACCACTTTCTTCAGCGACGCGTCGTCGAATTCGTTGATCGTCGCGATACCGACACGCTTGCCGAACGACACCTGCACAGACAGTTGCGCATCGTTGATGATGCCGCTGGTCGAAACCGCGTTGCGGGCATAGCGGATATTGCCGTCGATCGATCCATCCAGCTGTGCAATGCACTCATCGGCAGTGGAAAGCTTGATCACCTTGTCGAGGATCGCGCGGGCTTCAGTTTCTGTATACATGCTCATTTTCAGTTCTCCTTAGCCGAGGCTACGCGCGGTGTTGATGACATTGATGCCGTTGAAACGGGTCGTCGAAGAACCGTGTGACACGGCAGACGACTGACTGGGCTGTCCCTTGCCGTCGAAGAACGAACCGTTGAGCCGATAGTCGCTTTCGTCACAGACCGCCGCGCATGCGTTCCAGAATTCCGGCGTGCGGATCTGGTAGGCCACATCCTCGATCATCTCGCCGACCTTGCCGTCCTTGATTTCGTAGAACAACTGGCCGCCGAACTGTGCGTTGTAACGCTGCTGGTCGATCGAGAATGAACCGTCGCCGATGATGTAGATGCCGTCCTTCACGTCCTTGATCATCTCGGTTGGGCTCAGTTTCTTCTTGCCCGGTTCCAGAGACACATTGGCCATGCGCTGGAACTGCACACTCGACCACGAATCTGCGTAGCAGCAACCCTGTGAAGCCTTCTCGTCGATGATGTGGACCTGGTCGCGAATCGCCTGATAGTTGACGAGAATGCCGTCCTTGATGAGGTCCCAGCGCTTGGTCTTGACGCCTTCATCGTCGTAGCCGACATAGCCCAGTGAATTGGGCTGGATCTTGTCGGCAAACAGGGTCACGTCAGGGCTGCCGTACTTGTAATCACCACTCTTGAGCTTGTCCATCGTCGCGAAACTGGTGCCTGCAAAGTTGGCCTCATAACCAAGCACACGATCCAGCTCCAGCGGATGGCCGACGGACTCGTGGATGGTCAGCCACAGGTGGGTTGGGTCGAGTACCAGGTCGAACTTGCCGGGCTTGACGCTTCGCGCCTTCAGTTTCTGTTGCGCCTGCTCTGCGCCGAGGCGCGCGTCTTCGACGATGTCGTAAGAGTTCTTGTATACCACCGCGCCACCGGGCAGCTCGATACGGTCTTCCTTTTTCGGGTCCATGTACTCGTAGCCCATGCCCATCGGCGCAGACATGCCGTCACGACTGCGGAACTTGCCGCTGGCCTTGTCGATGGCGGTGACGCTCATGGGCGCCCAGATGCGATGTACGTCCTGGTCGATGTAGGAGCCATCGCTCGACGCGAAGTATTTCTGCTCGTTGACCTGGAACAGCGTCGAGTTGACGAAGTTGGCACCGGCCTTCATCGCGGCCGCATTTGCAGCGAGCAGCAGTTCGACCTTCTCCTTGATTGGCACTTCCATCGCGTTGCGTTTGATCGCCGTCGCCCAGCTCACTTCACCGACACCTTTCACCGGTGCGAGTTGAACTGGCTCGGTGGTCAACTTGGAATTGGCCTTCGCGATCTGCACGGCCTGCTTGGTGGCCTTGGCAACGCCGTCGGGGGAGAGGTCGCTGGTTGCTGCGAAGCCCCAGGTTCCACCTGCAATCACGCGGATGCCGACGCCGGTCGATTCGGTGTTGACCACGTTCTGCACCTTGTTTTCGCGGGTCACCACGAACTGGCGCAGGTATTTACCAATGCGAACATCGCAATAGGTCGCACCGTCGGCCTTCGCCACCGTCAGGGCGGTGTCGGCAAGACGCTTCTTCATACCGACGTCGAGTTTGTCGGTCAGCGACTCGGCGGCGATCACATTACCGAAAGAGGGCAGCAGAAGCGCGGCTAAACTGACGCTGCCGCTGTATTTCAGGAAATCACGGCGATCCATAGTTACAACTCCACGGAGGGCCCTCGCGGTTCGAGGGCGACGCCAGAGTGTGCAGGTTCCGCACGGAGTCGTCATGTGACACAAGGCAGGGGGTTAGCCTGCCTTGCGGGGGTTTACAGCGGTTGACCACAGCGGAAATCCGCCACTTGACGCTTACATGGCTTGGTCGCGACCGCGCCAGACGTTGTACTCAGCTTGGGAAATCCTGTCGTCGCTATCGGTGTCGATGTCCTTGAACGCGCGCAGCATGCCGGGAAACACGGTCACTTCCTGTCGATCAAGATAGCCATCCTTGTTCTTGTCATCATCCGACCAGGTCTTGCCGCCCGGCATGGCCATGCCTTCATCGGCAGTCGGTGCTGGTATGGCGGTCAGTTCCTGGCCACGCCAAAGACGGTATTCATCCTGCGAAATCCTGTCATCGCCACCGGTATCGATGTCCTTGAACGCGCGCAGCATGCCGGGGAAGTTGGTGACTTCTTTGCGATCCAGATAACCATCCTTGTTCTTGTCATCCTCGGACCAGGTTTCGCTGGCACTGAGCGGCTTGTTCTGCGCGACCACGTCGGTGTCCTGCGATACCGCGTTCTCGGCACCCAACGCGGCCACGAAAACAGCCAACGCGCAAAGCGGCATCATCATCTTGGTGTTCATCGGTCTCTCCAGTTGTTGGGGGTAATCCGAAGCCGCGTGACGCCGCGGAACCCGGAAGTGCCGCCACCCTAAACAGCGCGATCAAACCGGGACGTGAACCAATCTGCCATTCCTGAGTGGTCGTTCAGCCCCGCTCCGCGTAGCCGGCAGAACGCAGCACCAAGGCGTGCAAACCGGAACAACCAC
>JAYTAY010000105.1:0-4780 GCA_043737255.1 Luteimonas sp. | reverse complement strand
GTCGATGTCGAGGGCGGTGACGCACACGTTGTCCGGGGCCGTCTTGCCGTCCAGGATGACCCGCTTTTGCCACGTCGGGTTCTGGTACCACACCACCTGCTTCTGATCGACGACCACGAGGTCGGGCTTCTTGTCGCCGTCGATGTCCGCGGCGAGGACGGCGTAGCCGATCTTCAGGCCGGCGTCGATCTCCTGGATTTTGAACGCCGGGAAGCCGGCGGGCGGCTTCGGCGGATCGACGGCGAAGCCGGCGGTAGACGCGAGCAGGACGACGACGAAGGAGAGGGCGCGCATGGGAGGCACCGGGAAGGAGGTGGGAAGGGAAAGCGCTGAAAACCACGCTGAAAGCCGAGATAGACCCCGACGCCTGGGCCACGCTCAACAGCGACACCTCGCGCGCCTTCGACAAACCCAAGTCCGGCCGCATCGCAGTGAAGGTCATCAACCATCTGGGGGATGAGGTGATGAAGGTGTTCAAGGTGAACTGACAGGACATTCATTGGAAGGAATGTCGACAACGCCCATCACAACATCCCGCAACGCCCCACAACGCCCCACAACGCCAGGACAGAGGAACTACATGGACGTGAAAGTGCTGTACACGACCAAGGCGTCGCTTGACGCCTTGGAAAAGTTGTTCCGCTGGGCCGACACCGTCGATCTCAGCTACGCATGGGCCGGCGCGAAGGGCGGCAAGGCCGCCCACTGGCAGGCGCTGTCGCTCGACAAGATCGGCCGCGCCCTGATCGGCACGCAGTTCGCGCAGACCGAACCATGGGTACTTGAAACCTTGCAGGCCGCGCCCTGCGAATTGAAGGTGATGCTGGATTCGGAAGGCACGTTCCATCCGAAGCTGGCCATCGGTCGACGCAAGGATGGCAGTATCCGTGTGCTGATGGGCTCATCCAACCTGACGGTCGGCGGCTTCGAGAAGAACACCGAGTTGAACGTTTTGCTGGAAGCGGACAGCCGCAACGCCCAGATCAGGAAAGTGCTGGGTTTCTTCGATGAATGCTGGGCAAAAGGGGATCGGCTGGATTTCGACCCCGGCTGGCTGGATAGATACAAGGTCGCCCATGCCCGGCGCCCGAAGCCGACGGGCATCGTGCCGATGGCGCCTTGGCGACTGGAGGGCATCGCCTCCTTGGCCATTGACTGGCATCGCTATGTGGACATGATCCTTTCGCAGGTCGGTCGCAAGATCAGTCCGACCTTCCGCATTGCCATCAGGGGCGCCAAGCCTTCGTATCAGTTCGAGTTCGAGGGTGCTGCACGCGCATTTGCAGGTGGGCAGGGCTTTGCATCGCTGTCGCCCGAAGAATTGAGGTTTGTGATGGGCATGGGCGATTCCAGCGGTCTGCTGGGCAACATGTCGGCGGCCGGCGATGCGAAGTCGATTGTTTTCGACCATCCGCACAGGATCTCGCCATGGCTGGACAAGATTCCAGTGCAGGGCGACGTCTCGGTGGTGTTGCCCGACGTGCTGAAAGGAATGACCTCGCTCAATGGCATCAGCATCGGCGTTGCGTCGCGTTTGCTGGTCGCGAAACGGCCGGATGTCTTTGTATCCGTCAATAACGGCAGCCGTACCCAGCTGATTCGTGCGTACGGCAAGAACATCACGACTGTCGACCACTATCTCGAATTCCTTCAATCCGTCTGGGCCATGGAATGGTTCAGGAGCGCGCGTCCGGATGCCGCGGACCAGCAATTCATGTGGGACCATCGCGCCGCATTGCTGGATGCCGTGCTCTATGAGGCAGTCTGAGCGGCATAGTCGTCCATCTTTATTCACAGGGGTTGACGCTGTGACTTGCGCCGCCCCTACAAAAAGCGGGCAGGTCTGATCGACGCGGTGATTTTCGGCTGGTTCATCCGGACCAGCGACGGGAAGAGATCCATCAATATTAACGACAGGGGAGTCAATGCAATGCTAATCATCCGAGTGCTCGTGATCGTGCTGCTGTGGTTGCCGGCTTTATGCCTTGCGCAGCCGAAGCAGGTCTTCTTCGACGGCTGTATGCGTAGTAGTGACGAGGCGACCGCGTTCTACATGGACCGCTACGGCGACCTGTATCCGCCGGCGCCGGTGTCGCTGGATGTGTCCCACTTCATCAACGTCAGGAACGGCCCGCGCCCGTACGTGCCGCCGGGCGATCCGGACGACTTCGCCAGCCTGAAGTCCCTGTATGCGTGGAAGGCTATACGTTCGCCGGACGTTGACGCGGACTGGCCGAACCTGCTGGCCCATGCCGGCGTGGCGGCGAGCGGTGATTTCGATGCAGACTGGGCGGCCGTGCAGGGCGTGCTGCGCAAGCACGAGGCGCAGCGGATTTCAGCGCTGGGCCGCGAGTACGACGACGTGGTGCTGCTGATCCACGGCTATAACAATAATCACGCGGATGCGCTGGGCTGGTATGGATGCGCCGAATCTAGTTTCCGTAAAGAAAGCGCGCAGCATGGGCGTCGCGTGGCCTTCGTGCGCATGTACTGGGACGGCCTGAAGGGTAGAACGCCGTTTTTTGTCTGGAGCAAGGCGCAGTACAACGGTTACCTGGTCGGGCTGGAACTGCGCCGTCTGCTGTCAGAAGTGGACGGCGACACACCACTGCGCGTATTCACCCACAGCTCCGGCGCCTACGTCATCACCAACGCGCTGGGCGATGCCTCTGCAGGTGCGCAGATGGGAGAGATGCCGGAAACGTATCCCGAGCGCAGTGCGGGCACGGCCCCCGGCTATGCACCGCCCACGCAGTTGCGCGACCTGCGTGTCGCCATGCTGGTGCCAGCCCAGCCGATCAATGCGTTCCAGCACTACTTCCGCAATGCCGACACTTGCCCGTCCGGTCCCGGCAAGTGCGCGCTGGTGCCGCAGCGGCTGATCCTCGGCCTGAGCAAGCGCGACTTCGCGACCAATAAAGGCGGCGTGGTGCCTTGCGATCAGAAGGGTGCTACCTGCATGGCG
Source organism: Luteimonas sp. (assembly GCA_043737255.1). Taxonomy (GTDB): domain Bacteria; phylum Pseudomonadota; class Gammaproteobacteria; order Xanthomonadales; family Xanthomonadaceae; genus JALYOU01. The sequence goes on along the minus strand of JAYTAY010000105.1, from coordinate 1,815 downwards.
GTGAAGATCAAGGAATCGTGCAAAAAGATCGCCGAAGACCTGCAGATCGCACCACCGCAACTGTTGGCCGTGAACTTCGCGAAACAAGGCCTGTGGCATCCGCATGCGGTGAAGGCCTACATGGAAGACGACGAGTGGTCTGAGCTCACGCGCGCACTGCTCGCGGCCGACCCGGGGATGCCCGCAGCAACGCCTAGGCTGTGTGCGGCGCAGGTAAGTGGTGCGCCATGAGCGAAGCGCCGACCACCAACAGGGCGGACGCTGATCCGGGCGCCGATCCGAATCCCGGCATTCTTTGGCCCGTCGGCGTACGGCTGATGTCGGTGACGCATTCGATGCTGTGGTTGGCGCCGCTGCTCGGCAGCATGATGTTGCTGGTGCACTTCTGGCGCGTCGGTTACCTGCCGGCCTTGTCGTTCTCGGAACTGGGCGTGGTGTTGGGCGCGTTCGGGTTGTTCGTCGCGATGGGATTGGTCGCCGCGCTGCTGCTGGTGTTGTTTCCGGTGTGGATGCTCTTTTCATGGACCGCGCAGTCGCTGCTGCCCGCGCCGCCGAAGGGGCGGCCTTCTGCGCATGTGCCGAAGCGTCGCTCGCTGTCGAGGCGTTCCTCCCCGATGGTCGGATCCGGGGCCAGCGCCGCCAAGCGAAGGACTTTCTCTCTGAAGGTCGCGCCTGGCGGTCTGGGCCTGTTCCTTGCGGCATCGGCGACGGCAGTCGTCTTGTCGATGGCGGCGCTGCTGCTGATTCCGCCTTTGTTGCCGTCGAGCTGGACAGGTGTGGCGATCATGGCGCTGTGGGCGGTGGGAATAATCATTCCCCTTGCCGTGGAAGTCTGGATGCAGATCGGTCTCTCGCCACGTGCGATGCGTCGAATGCGCGCGAGGCTGCCGCAGTTCGCGCTGTTGCTCGTTCTGTATCTGTTTCTGTGGCCAGCGTGGATGGTGCTGTTGGCGTCGTTCGATGCGTGGCCGGAGACGACAACGGCCTGGATGCTCTCGGCGATGTTCGCGTTGATGGGCGTGCCATGGATGCACTGGATGTGGTACGCGACGATGCGCGGGCGCGGCATGATCGTATTGGAAGTCCGCGTTGTCACCAGTGTCGCGATCTTGCTTTGTGCGGGACTGGCGATGCCGCTGCTCGATGGCGCCGCTTCCGCCTACGGCTTTGGCATGATGCGCAAAGTCGATCTGGTGTTGAGCGCGCGCGGTTGCGCAATCGTGAAGGAGGCGCTGCCCGGCCATGCCTGTGTGCCTCTGCCTGCGAAGGGCGACGACGCGAGCCGCGTGTATCGGCTGCATGGCGTGGACGTGCTGACCCGGATCGGCGCGCATTACGTGATCGCGCCTGCGGGCGGCATCGACGATCGTTCATTGCCGCGTCTGGCGATGCCAGCAGAAGACGTACATGCGTTGATGCGAAGCATCGAGGTCAAGTAGTAGCGAATTGCGCACTGCGCACTGCGTCTACGGCTGTGTCGCGTAAGTCGTCGGCCCTGCAAATTTCACTTAAGGCCGCTAATCCCGATATTTTCTGCGCTCAGTGCCGACACAAGCTCCCAGTTTTGGTATGAATAGCATCTGTTTTCTGGGAGATGGATACAGCGATGACTGCCGACTTCTTTCGCGTCCGGCTGGAGACGATGATCGATCTTCGCCACCCGCTGGCGGTGCTGGCCAGCCGCATGGATTGGGCGGGCATTGAGGCGGGATTGGCGCCGCTGTTCGCACGCACTACTCGTGTGGGGCGTGAAGTCGAGGATTGCGATTTGTTCGGGCCTGCGCTGCAGGTGGCCGGTGCCGGAACGAGCGCGGC
>JAYTAY010000104.1:0-1949 GCA_043737255.1 Luteimonas sp. | reverse complement strand
CCGAGCATCGCCGGGGCATCGCTGGCGTTGTAATGCGTGGCGCGGTGCGCGTGCCAACTCGGCGACCCTTGGACAAGGTTCACGATCTTCATGCTTGCGGTTCCTTCGGTTCGTCGGGCCAGTACTGGTTAGGGACGCTCGCGCCCTCGGCGAACGGCGGCAGCGCGTCGGTAGGTGCGGCCGGCTCCGTGAACTCGGCATCGATCGGCGCATCGCCAGGCTTCGCTGGGCCAGCCTTGATCGCGGCGACCTGTTCCGGAGACAGCGCGCCTTTCGAAGATACGGTTGCGATCAGGTCATCGGCCGTGCGCTTGCGGTCGGCGATGATCTGGTGCCACTGCGGCAGGTTCCTTGCGAACGCTTCGTCGGTGTACGGCAGCAGTTCGGCAGGCTTCGCGGCTGCGGTCTGGATGGTCGCAACGACGGTTGCACCCAAAGCATGGTCTTCCATTTCGTCCGGGGTGTACACGCCAAGCAGTGCATCGGGTGCGTAGCGGCGCGCCCACTGGCGAGTGCCGCGGTAGACAAGCATATCTTCAGGCATCTTGTCCCAAGCGTTGTCGATGCGGTTGCCGCTCTTATCTTTTCCAAAGGTGCGCCAGTCTTTTACAGACCCCGCGACGGACTGCGGTCCGGTGCCGCCTCGCGGTGTCGCGATAACGGTGATGCTTGCGTTCGCTCCGCTGCCCTTGATCTCATAATGCAAGCGGCCATCGATCGCGCCCATTGAGTAAAGCGCTGCCGCGACAAGCTTTCCTTCGTAGCAAAGCTTTCCGTGCACGACAGACGTGCATTGCGCGACGCTCACGGCGTCCATTCCCCATCGCTGCGCTTGCATCACGATCAGCAGGCAGTCGCCCGGCTTGCCTCGCAAGTGGTCGGGCATGAGGCTTGCGCTAGCCATGACCTCGGCAAGCGTCAGAGCTTCATTGATGGATGTCGGAACCAGCGCATTCATTCTCGTCTCTGCGGTGGACTGGGGGTTGTGCGGAACTATTGAAGTATTCATATTTTCCTTTTCGTGACGAAAGAAGTGGTGATTATTCCGCCGACGGTGCCGGCGCGCTTTCGATCTTCGTGAACGGGTATCTTTCCGCGAAAGGTTTGATGTGCTGGCCGAAATGGCGGCCCTTCGATTCCGCAGCAAGGAACGCGGCGAAGTCGTCGGCCGTCACGTTGGCGTAGTGATAGAGACTGGTGATCTCGCCCCTCCAATTCTTGAAGCGGATGGCAAGCGTTTGTGTTTCCGGATCGTAACCGGCTGCGTGGATCTGTTTCGATTCGACTTCGATCAATTTGACGATGGGCATTGCGGTGTTCTCCTGTTGTGGGCTTTAAGCTCTGGTGGCTGACTGGTGGTACTGACCCCAATTACCGCCTACCGTTTTCACTGGCGCACAACCACCAGAGCTTAAAGTTCCCGGCTCACAGCGCCGGGATGCTGGGTGGTTATCCGCCGCCCTGGTGCGCTGTCGGCTTCTCATCCGGATTTCTGGAAACACTTCCGCACGACTCGGCCCCGTCATAGCAGATGGGGAAGTAGACAGAGTTCCGCGTCCATACGGTGAATGGCTCCCCATGCGTTGAGCCATAGCCCGAGTTAAAATTAACCTTCATCTGTTCCGAGGTCAGCGTGCTTGATTCCACGTCCGCCATCGTTTCGCCCCTATTCGTCATTTCTTCGATCAGCATGTCTTGCCAGTTGTCCATGTCGCCCTCTCTATTTGGGTGGCGCCCTGCTGCGGTCAGGGCATGCGGTTGCAAGTGGATCGCCGCCGCAGTCGGCCGGGGTTCCGGATTTCCCGCCAGTCGGGGCACCTTTGCACGGGCTGTATGGTGGGTGCGGGCCGGTGCTGCAATCGACTTCTATCCGGCAATGCCATCGTCTAGGCGCTCAATCGCTGACGGGGATATACCCCGAGCTGCGCATCAGCCTGCGCATTCCGCAT
>JAYTAY010000103.1:0-10872 GCA_043737255.1 Luteimonas sp. | reverse complement strand
GACGGGATGCAGGGACGAAACGTGTCCAGCGAATCGCCACCGCTGGCTAGAATGCGCGCATGTCGCAATCTCTTCCAGGCACCACGCCCCAAGCCGCGTGGGATCGCTATCGGCCCCTGCGGCGTTCGTTTGAAGTCGGCTACTGGCTGGTTTCGTTCTGCCTCAGCGCGTTCATCAACAGCATCACGGTATTGATGGACTACCAGCGCGATGGCCGCCAGATCGAGGCTTGGAAGCCGATGGTGTGGGAATGGAGCAGCGCGCTGGTCTCGTTGGTGCTGGTGCCCGCGGTGCTGTGGTTCACCCGTCGCTACCCGCTGCATTTCGACACGTGGCGCAGGCAGATGCCGTGGTATCTGCTGGCCAGCTTGGCATGGTCGCTGCTGCATGTGTCCGGCATGGTTGCAGTGCGCAAGATCACCTACGCCGCGCTAGGCGACAGTTACGACTTCGGCAGCTGGTCGCGCGAACTCACCTACGAATATCTCAAGGACATACTGACCTTCGCCGGCATGGTGCTGGTAATCCATGGCTACCACATGCTGCTGCGGCGCATGCAGGGTGAGGCGCGTTTGCTGGATGCACCCGATAATGGCCTGCCGGTGGAGCCAATCGACCGACCCGAGCGGTTTCTCGTGCGAAAACTCAACCGTGAATTCCTGATCGCCGCTGCTGATATCGAGTGGCTGCAAGCGTCCGGAAATTACGTCAACCTGCATCTTTCCGGACACGACTACCCGCTGCGCAGCACCATCGCCAGCATCGAGTCGAAACTCGAGCCATCCCGTTTTGTCCGCATGCATCGCAGTTACATCGTCAATCTCGATCGCATCGGGTCGATCGAACCACTGGATACCGGCGATGCCCGCGTGCACATGAAGGACGGCACGGTGCTGCCCTGCAGCCGCACATACCGCGCGGCCCTGCGCGAGAAGACCGTGGCGGCCTGATAGAATTCGCAGCCGATTCCAGCACTGATCCTCAAACATGATCGAACTCAATCCCGTACGCCAGCGCATCGCCGACCTCAGCGGCCGCTTGCATTCGCTTCGGGGGTATCTTTGACTACGACGCCAAGCAGGAGCGTCTGGAAGAAGTCAATCGGGAACTGGAGAATCCGGCGATATGGAACGATCCCGCACGCGCACAGACACTAGGCCGCGAACGTTCGCTTCTGGACAAGATTGTCAGTGGTATCCGTGAGTTGAGCGAAGGGTTTACTGGCGCCAACGAATTGCTGGATCTTGCCGAAGGCGAGGACGACGAAGACACCGCCAACGCCGTGGTCGTCGATGTCGAGCAGTACGCGGCGCGCGTGGAGAAGCTGGAATTCCAGCGCATGTTTTCCGGCGAGCTCGATTCGGCCAACTGCTTCGTCGACATCCAGGCGGGCGCGGGCGGCACCGAGGCGCAGGACTGGGCCGAGATACTGTTGCGCATGTACCTGCGCTGGGCCGAGTCGCGCGGCTGGACTGCGGAATTGATGGAAGTCAGTGCCGGCGAAGTCGCGGGCATCAAGTCGGCGACGTTCCGGGTCGAAGGCGACTATGCCTACGGTTGGCTGAAGACTGAAATCGGCGTGCATCGCCTGGTACGCAAATCACCGTTCGATTCCGACAACCGCCGCCACACGTCGTTTACGTCGGTGTTCGTATCGCCCGAAGTCGACGACAACATCGAGATCGAGATCAATCCGGCTGATCTGCGCACTGACGTGTATCGCTCGTCCGGCGCAGGCGGTCAGCACGTCAACAAGACCGAATCCGCAGTGCGCATCACCCACATCCCGACCAATACCGTGGCGGCGTGCCAGACCGGCCGCAGCCAGCATCAAAATCGCGACACCGCGATGAAAATGCTCAAGGCCAAGCTGTATGAGCTCGAAGTGCAGAAGCGCAACGTCGAGAAGAACGCGCTGGAAGCGACCAAGTCCGATATCGGCTGGGGCAGCCAGATTCGCAGCTACGTGCTGGATCAATCACGGATCAAGGATCTGCGCACCGGCATCGAGCGTACCGACACGCAGAAGGTGCTGGACGGCGATCTCGACGAGTTCGTCGAGGCGAGTCTGAAGTCCGGCCTGCAAGCGGGTTCCAAGCGCATTGACGCCGTGTAATCGTTACCTTGCATTTGTAGGAGGGGCTTCAGCCCCGACACTGATAACGTGCGTGTGTCGGGGCTGAAGCCCCTCCTACAAAAGCCGTCCTCTTTCGCATATTGCAGCCATGACTGATAACAGCCTCCGATCACAGACACCCGCCGAAGAGAACAGCTTGATTGCCGAGCGTCGCGGCAAACTGACCGCGTTGCGCGGGCAAGGCATAGCGTTTCCCAATGATTTCCGCCGTACCGATCATGCAGGCGATCTGCAGGACGAATTCGTCGATGTCGAACACTGGACATCGGAGGCGCTCGAAGCCACCGGGCGTCGCGTTGCGCTTGCCGGACGCCTGTTGGCCAAACGCGTGATGGGCAAGGCCAGTTTCGTCACGATCCAAGACGTCAGCGGGCGCATTCAGTTGTTCCTGCAATCGACGACTCTGGGCGTCACCTACGATGCCTTCAAGGGCTGGGACATCGGCGACATCATCGCCGCCGAAGGCGCGTTGATGCGCACCAGGACCGGCGAGTTGTCGGTCAAGGCCGATGTGTTGCGCTTGCTGACCAAGTCGCTGCGTCCGTTACCGGATAAATGGCATGGGCTCAGCGATGTCGAGCAGCGCTACCGGCAGCGTTATGTCGATTTGATCGTCACACCTGAAGCGCGCGATGTGTTCGTCAAGCGTTCCAGGATCATTGCCACGATGCGCCGCTGGCTCGACGCGCGAAGATTTCTCGAAGTCGAAACGCCGATGATGCATTACATCGTTGGCGGTGCGACGGCCAGGCCGTTCATGACCCATCACAACGCGCTTGGCCTGGATCTGTATCTGCGCGTTGCCCCGGAGTTGTACCTCAAGCGACTGGTCGTCGGCGGTTTCGAACGCGTCTACGAGATCAATCGCAATTTCCGCAACGAGGGCGTCAGTACACGCCACAACCCCGAGTTCACCATGCTCGAGTTGTACGAGGCCTACGCAACCTACGACGAGATCATGGATTTGACCGAGTCCATGATCCGCGATGCGGCGCAGGAGACCATCGGCACCACGGCGTTGTCGTGGGAAGACAATGCCATCGACCTCGGCCCGCGCTTTCGACGCTGGAAACTGGAAGAGGCGGTGCGCGAACTCAATCCCGGGATCAGCGTGGCCGATTGCCGTGATCGCGAAGTGCTGGCCGCGCATTGCGCTCGGCTCGGGATCGGCATGAGACCCGGTTACGGCTGGGGCAAGCTGTTGCTGGAAATCTTCGAGAAAACAGTCGAGGACGGATTGATCCAGCCGACCTTCATCACCCATTACCCGGTCGAAGTCTCGCCGCTGGCGCGCGAATCCGATAGCGAGCCTGGTATCACCGACCGCTTTGAGTTGTTTATCGGCGGCAAGGAGATCGCCAACGGTTTTTCGGAGTTGAATGATCCCGAAGACCAGGCCGCGCGTTTCCGTGCGCAAGTCGATGCCATGGACAGTGGCGACGATGAAGCCATGCATTACGACGCTGATTACATCCGCGCGCTTGAAGTCGGATTGCCGCCGACCGGGGGGCTCGGAATAGGCATCGACCGCCTCGTGATGCTGTTCACCGACTCGGCCTCCATCCGCGATGTGCTGCTGTTTCCGTACATGCGCCCGGAAACAGGCGTTTAGCCCCGTGCGGCGCGAACTGACACGATGGGTCACGTTTTGACCGCTGCCTTGCCGAGTGTCCGTTCTCAATGGACATGGATGCATGCTTTGCAGACGAAGCGGTCCGGATACAGAACTTGCTTGTTACTAGGCAGTCCGGCGAGTATGCGCGGGCAGGGGATCATTGCTTTACAGGGCGGGACACGCATTTGAATATCGTGATCGTCGACGATCAGACTTCCGCGCGCACCATGCTGCGGCACATCCTGGAGGACATCAGTCCCGAGTTGGAAGTACTCGACTTCGGTGATCCGGAGACAGCCCTGCGCTGGTGCGATGACAATCGCCCGGACCTGTTGCTGCTCGACTACCGCATGCCGGTGATCGACGGGCTTGAATTCGCGCGTCGCTTCCGGCGGCCGCTGCTGCATCGGGATGTACCGATCGTGTTGGTGACGGTGGTGGGCGACGAGCCCATTCGCCAGGCGGCGCTTGACGCAGGCGTGATCGATTTCCTGGTCAAGCCCGTGCGTCCGCGCGAGTTGCGGGCGCGCTGCCGAAACCTGCTGCAATTGCGGCAGCAGTCCGAGTCTGTCAAGCAACGCGCGTTGTCGCTTGAGCAGCGGCTGCTTTCGAGCATGCACGAGGTGGAGGAACGCGAACGGGAGACGCTGTCGCGCCTGGCGCGCGCCATCGAGTATCGCGACGCGGGCACCAGCGCCTATCTCGAACGCATGGCGCATATCGCCGGCCTCATTGCCGAGGACATGGGCCTGTTCGAGGACGAGGTGCGGATGATCGAGTTGGCCGCGCCCCTGCACGACATCGGCAAGATTGCCATCCCCGATGCGTTGCTGCTGAAACCAGGCCCGCTCACCGCTGAAGAAACCTTGGTGATGCGGCGGCATCCACGCATTGGCCATGAATTGCTCAATGGTAGCCAGAACCGTTTCATCCAGACCGGCGCGATCATTGCGCTGCGCCACCATGAGCGTTTCGACGGCAGCGGTTATCCGGATGGACTGGCCGGCGAAGCGATCCCGCTGGAGGCGCGCATTGTCACGGTCGCCGATGTGTTCGATGCGCTGATCTCGCCCCGGCCCTACAAGCTGGCCTGGTCAATGAGCGATGCGCTTGGCTATATGGTCGAGGAGAGCGGCAAGCTGTTCGATCCGCGCTGCGTCAACGCGCTGTTGCGCAACCGCGAGCGCCTGGACGATATCTGCCTGCTCTATTCCGCCGGGTCAGCGCGTCCGGGGACGGAGTAATCACGTGATCGCCGCGGCCTACGACTGGTTGCATTCAAGGCTGGCGCGTCGTCCCGACAGCGAGCACGGACAGGCAATGGTGCGCCTCGGCGTCCTGTTTGTCGTCCTGGTGTACCTGCTGATACGACCCGCACTGCATGTCGAAGGAGAACAGAGTTCGACCGCGGTCCTGCTGATGGTCGCGGTGGGCTTTGTGGTGGGGTCCGGAATACTGGTTGGCATCCTGCTGAAACCCGGCGTCTCGCATGTCCGGCGCGCCATCGGCATGGCCTCCGACTATGGCCTGATGGGCGTGGCGATGATCCAGATGGGCGAACCGCTTGCCTGGGTTTACGTGATCCTGATGTGGGTGACCGTCGGCAACGGCTTGCGCTACGGCACGCACTACTTGCGTGCTGCTGTCGCGATGGCAATGCTGAGTTTCGGCGCCGTGGTGTTCAGCAATGAATACTGGCTGGACAACTTCAGCCTCGGCATTGGTTTGCTGGTGGGACTGGTGGCGGTCCCGATGTATCTGTCCGGATTACTGCGCGCACTGACGCGGGCGACGGACGAGGCGCGCCGCGCCAACGAGGCCAAGAGTCGTTTCCTGGCCAACATGAGCCACGAGTTCCGCACGCCGCTCAACGGCCTGTCAGCCACTTCGGAGTTGATGGCCACGACCCGGCTGGATTCCGAGCAGCGCGACTACCTCAACACGATCCAGGCATCGACCCGATCGCTGTTGTCGCTGGTGGAAGACGTACTGGACATCTCCGCGATCGAAGCCGGAAAACTCAAACTTTCGGAAGAAAACTTCTCGGTGCAGGAACTGGTCGAACAGATCGGCATGATCCTGCTGCCCGCGGCGCGGGCAAAGCAGTTGGCTTACGAGATCGAGATCGGCAGCGATGTCCCCTCGCAACTGCGCGGCGATCCGGCTCACTTGCGCCAGGTACTGTTGAACCTGGTCAACAATGCCATCAAGTTCACGGACAAGGGGTTTGTCCGGCTCACTGTCGTCACGGCTGAGCGGCAGGAGACCGAAGTGGTGCGCTTGCGCTTCACGATCTCCGATTCGGGCGTCGGCATCGCGTCTTCCGCCCGCGAGAAATTGTTCGAGGCGTTTGAGCAGGCAGATGCAAGTTTGTCGCGGCGGCAGGGCGGCACGGGCCTGGGCACGTCCATTGCCAAGGGTCTGACGGAAGCGATGGGCGGCAGCATTGGTTTCGAGAGCGTCGAGAACGCCGGCAGCAAATTCTGGGTCGAGTTGCCATTCCGGTTAACCGAAATGCCCAAGCGCGAACTGGCTGTTGCGGACATGCCACAGACGGCGCCTGGCATGGAAGATTTGCTGCAGGAAAATGTCATCGCGTTTTCCGACCCGTTCCTGCGCCACCGCGTGCGCGTGCGTGCGATGCAGGTGCTGATCGCCGATGACTACGCTGCCAACCGCATGGTGCTGCAGAGCCTGCTGCAAAAAGCCGGCCATCGTGTTGTTGCAGTGGAGGACGGAGAAGCGGTGCTCTCGGCGCTCGAGGCAAGCGATTACGATGTTGTCATCGTCGACTTGCACATGCCGGGGATCAGTGGGCTCGACCTGCTTCGGCAGTTGCGCGTGATGGAGGCGGGGTCCAGTCGTCGCACGCCGGTGATCGTGCTGACCGCGGATGTGACGCCAGACGCGATCCAGCGCTGCGAACAGGCGGGCGCCCGCGCCTTTATCGCCAAGCCGGTGGTTGCATCGCGCCTGCTGGATACCTTGGCAGAAGTCGCGCTGACCGGCCAAGCCAGCGCCCCCATACAGACCGGAAGCAAGGACCTGCCGATCTCGGACGACGTCTTCGATCCAAACGTTCTGGATGAATTGATCGGCGTCGGCGTGGGCAAGGCCTTCGAGTCGGAGTTCATCAGCCAATGTCTGAGCGACGCGAAAACCTGCCTGGCCCTCTTCGAGAAGTACGGGCAGGAAGAACGCTGGGATCAGATCCGGGAGCAGGCCCACGCCTTGAAGGGCGTGGCCAGCAATCTGGGGTTGCGGCGACTTGGTGCCGTCAGCGACGAAGTGATGCGCCTGGCGGACTGGCAGGTCGCACGCGAGTGGCGCCTGCGACTGTCCGGGCTACGTGAGCGGCTCGCGCAGGGCAGTGCGGTGCTGTCAGCGCGCAGGCAACCCAGCCAAGCGCGCGATGGCGACAACGACGCATCGAAATAAGCGTCGGAATCAGGCAGCGACGCTGTTGGCGAGCCGGTTCTGCGCATTGACGATGCGATCCATCGTGCGCAGCGATTTCTCACCAAGCGCTAGCGCGGTATCTACCCAGACTTCCGTGATACCCATCAGTTCGTTGTAGCCGACAGGTTGGGCGATTCCGCGCACCGCGTTCAACGCCAGGTAGGCATGCGGCGAGCGCTGTTGCTTGCGGATGATGTCCTCGACCGCTGCTTCGCCCTGTCCCTTCGGCACCAGCAGATCGACTACGCCCATGCGGTGCATTTCCTCGCTACTGTAGATGTTGCCGTCGAGGATGATCTTTTCCGCCAACTGGGGCGTGACGCGCTTGCACAGGAACGAATAGGCGCCCATGCCCGGGAACAGCCCGAACAACACTTCCGGCAACCCCATGCCGACGCCTTCCTCGGCAACAATGGTATGACAGGACAACGCCAGCTCCAGCCCGCCGCCGAGTGCGTCGCCCTGGACCAGCGCGATCGTGCGCACGTCACCGCCCAAGCCAGTGTGCAGATGGTAGACACCATCGACGCAGCGCCGTGCATAGTCCAGCAACAGCTGGCGGTTGTTGTCGCGGATGAGCTGCGAAAACAGCTGCAGGTCGCCGCCCAGGTTGAAGGCCTGCGCGTCGGATGCCAGCACCACATGCCGCAGTTTTCCCGGTTCACGCTGCGAGTCGCGCAGGGTAATGGAGGTCAGGAAGCTCCACATGTCTTCCATGAGCGCCGTACGGAAGCAGGGGCGAACACCCTTTGCGATATCCGCATGCATATATAGCCAGTGCGCGGCACTGCTTGGAGCCGATTCGACACGCATGGTGGGATAGGCGGCGGTGCGGCGCAGTTTTTCGACGTTGTTCATGGTGATCCCTCGGCTGGATGATGATCAAGCGATCGGGCCGCCACTAACTGACGTTGATGGTCAAAAGGTGCCCGATAGCCGCTTCTATGCGCCGAAAAAAACCAGACTGCAAGCGTTTTCAGCGCCGGTGAGACCGGCGTCATGGGAACAAGTGGCAGGACGGGGCCCTTAGGCCGCTGGGGGAGGGTCGCGCAGTTCCCGGCGCAGGATCTTGCCGACGTTGGTTTTGGGCAGCTCGGTCCGAAATTCGACGAAGCGGGGCTGCTTGTAGCCGGTCAGATTTTCGCGGGCATGGGCCTTGACCTGTTCGGCCGTCAGGGCCGGGTCCTTCTTGACGATGACCACCTTCACCGCCTCGCCGGATTTGTCGTCCGGCACACCGACCGCGGCGACTTCCAGCACCCCGGGCATCATCGCGATCACGTCCTCGACCTCGTTCGGGTACACGTTGAACCCGGAGACCAGGATCATGTCTTTCTTGCGGTCAACAATATAAAAAAAGCCCTTTTCATCCATCCGCGCCATGTCGCCGGTGTGCAGCCAGCCATCACTGTCGATGGCGTTGGCGGTTTCGTCGGGACGCTGCCAGTAGCCTTTCATCACCTGCGGACCCTGGATGCAGAGCTCGCCCACTTCGCCCATCGGCAGGATCGCGCCGTTTTCGTCCTTCACGCAGGCGTCGGTGGAAGGGATCGGCAGACCGATCGCGCCGTTGTATTCGGCAATGTCCATCGGATTGATGCACGCCGCCGGCGACGTTTCAGTGAGCCCGTAGGCCTCGACCAAGGTCACGCCGGTGACTTGTTTCCAGCGCTCGGCAACCGCGCGTTGCACGGCCATGCCGCCGCCAAGCGTGAGGTGCAAGGGTGAGAAATCGATCTCGTCGAAACCGGGCGTGTTGAGCAATCCATTGAACAGGGTATTGACGCCGGTGATGGCCGTGAAGCGTTCGCGCTTGAGCTCCTTGACGAAACCCGGCATGTCGCGCGGGTTGGTGATAAGGATGTTCTTGCCGCCGAACTTCATGAAGACCAGGCCGTTGGCCGTCAGCGCGAAGATGTGGTAGAGCGGCAAGGCAGTGATCATGATTTCCTCGCCCATCTTGATATTGGCGCCCAGCCAGACCGCGGCCTGCTGCATGTTGGCAACCATGTTGCGATGGGTCAGCATCGCGCCCTTGGCAACGCCGGTGGTGCCGCCGGTGTATTGCAGGAACGCGATATCCTCGTGCGCAATCGAGATATCCGGCAGCGTGTGCCGCTTGCCGAGCGTCAACGTATCGTTGAAGCGGATCGCGCCGGGAATGTCGTAGTCAGGCACCACCTTCTTGACGTGCTTGAGCATGAAATTGACGATGGGGCCCTTCGGGAAACCGAGCAAGTCGCCGAGGCCGGTGGTGATCACCTGCTTGATCTGTGTATCGGGCAGCACGTTCTGCACGACGTGGGCAAAGTTGTCGAGCACCAGGATCGCGCTGGTGCCGGAATCGACCAGCTGGTGCTTTAGTTCGCGCGCGGTGTACATCGGATTGGTGTTCACCACGGTCAATCCGGCGCGCAGGATGCCGAAGGTCGCGATCGGGTATTGCAGGCAGTTGGGCAGCATGATCGCGACGCGATCACCTTTCTTCAGCTTGAGCTCGCCCAGCAGGTAGGCGGCGAACTGCCGGCTCAGTGCGTCGAGTTGCGCGTAGTTGATGGTCTTGCCGAAGTTGGAGAACGCCGGCCGGTCCGCGTATTTGGCAATCGCGACCTCCAGCACCGACGGGATCGACGGAAACTCATCGACGTCGATTTTAGTCGGTACCCCAGCCGGGTAATTGGCCAACCACGGACGTTCGATGTTCATGCGATCTCCCTGTTAAATCGCGCCCGTGCAGCAGGATTCGGCTGCGTACGGTTCGCTGCGATTGGAGCATAGGCCCCAGAAGCTGACAAGGTTCACAATTCAATGGCCGCCAATGGAGCAAATGCGATGCCACCGATCAGAGGTCTCTTCGTCAAATGGGTTTACGCGGTGTGCCTGGCCGTCGTATTGGTTGGCTGTGCGAAGGGTGATCCGGAGCAGGCGCTGCGTGCCAGCATCACTGGTTTGCAGGCTGCCGTGGATGGACGCGACGCCGGGGCAGTCGAGGCTCTGCTTGCAGAGGACTTCATTGGACCAGAAGGTCTCGATCGACTAGGTGCGCGACGCATGGCGCAGCTCGTGTTCCTGCAGCATCAGAATGTTTCGGCAACGCTGGGTCCACTGGAGATCACCATGCAGGACGATCATGCCACCGTGCAATTCACCGCTGTTTTAACCGGCGGGGCAGGCGGATTGCTACCCGAAGCCGGCCAACTCTACAACGTGGAAACGGGTTGGCGATCGGAAGATGGCCAATGGAAGCTCACCAGCGCGAAGTGGATGCCGCAACTGTAGGTAATTCGTCTTTGCCTTCCTGCAAAAAAAGCGGCCTAAGCCGCTCCTTTGTACATAACGATAACGCCTGAATCAAGACGAGCCGCGGAGTAGCTTCGGTTTGAATGAATTGTTAGGACACAATCTGGCTGACATCGGATATCTTCTTGCGCCAGTCTTATGGCGACATTCTGTAGGGGGTAAGAAGCTCGCAAAGCTTCTCACTTGGCGCAGAAGTCGAGTAATTGCCCTTAGCCCAGGAAGGGGGCTGGTCCATCCCATAGCCTCGCCATTGCCGATTGCCTCGGCATATAAGAGCAAAGCTCTGGGCATGCTCCGTTTCGCGAAGACCCCACACATACGCAATGACGAGATTTCAAATCTTTTCATATTTTGCGTCGAC
>JAYTAY010000102.1:0-4813 GCA_043737255.1 Luteimonas sp. | reverse complement strand
CCTGGGCAGAAGCCATGGACAGTGCGAACGCTAACGGCGTCATGGCGATCCGATTGCGTCAACGATTCTTGGAATGCATCACGGTTGTACTCCACCCGAACTTGACGAATAACCGCACGATGGCGGTGGCGCCGGATTTCTGGCACAACGGAACCCGGCAAGGAGCGGACGCAAGAACTGTCGTCCGATCAATGACGGTAGTGATACGGAAACCGTGATGCATGCTGCAGGTGCAACATAAAGTGATGCATTTCTTGTGACGTGTCGCACAGATCCGATAACAACCTGTCGCAAAGACGTTCTCAGGCGCGTAAGTGCCCAGTACGGCACGGTACGGCGCTGGCAAAATTTTTTGACTGGGCGCCGCTGTCGTCGAAGTTCGCGTCAACCCCTCGACGCCGATGACTAGAGCATTCCTGTTTCCAGCCGTGCCGCTTCCGACATCATCGTGCGATTCCACGGCGGATCGAACACCAGTTCGACATCAGCCTCGGCCACGGTCGGGATCAGTTCCAGTTTGCTGCGGACATCGTCGATGAGGATGTCGCCCATGCCGCAACCGGGCGCGGTCAGCGTCATCTTGACCTCGACATCGCGTCTGCCGTCGTCTCGCGTATGGATGTTGGCCTCGTAGACCAGACCAAGATCGACCACGTTGATCGGGATTTCCGGATCAAAGCATGTACGCAGCTGCTTCCAGACGATCTGCTCGACGTCGTCATCGCTGGCGCCCGGTGGCAACTCCAGCGCCTGTGGCGGCTCCTTGCCGATCGCATCAGCATCGCGGCCGGCAATGCGGAACAGGTTGCCTTCGACGAACACGGTGTAACTGCCGCCGAGCGCCTGGGTGATGTAGCCGATGCTGCCGGCGGGCAGGCTCACGACTTCGCCTTGCGGCACCAGGACGGCTTCGCAATCGCGCTCAAAACGGACGGGCTCGCTGCTGCGGGAATACATGTGTTCAACGTGGGGCCGCGGACGGCCCGCGCAAGCCATTTTAGCGCCGCGGACGCAAGCCCATGACGACTGATTGCGTTGCAACGCTGCAATCGCGATGATCACCGACCTCTCCGATGCCGGCGGCGACATGCCGACAACACACCCGATGTTCGCTGAGCCGACCATGCCCGCGAGTACACACAACGCACGATTCGCCTATGTGCTGCTTGCGCTCGGCACGGCGGGAAGCGCGGCCGCATGGGTGCTTCTAGCGCTGGCGCTGGATCGCCAATGCAGCTGGATGGCGGTATTTGCAGCGCTGGATGCGGCGCTGCTGTTGCGGCTTGGTGGCTATCGCCCCGGCTGGCCACGTGCGTTGCTGGCAGTGGTCGCGACAATAGTGACGATCGTGCTGGCCAATTGGGGCATCGCCGCCGGGCAGATGGGTTCCGGCATGGGGATGTTGCCTTGGGAATCGGCGCTCAAGTTAGGCGGCGCGCATGCCATGACGTTGACGCAACTCGCAAATCAATCGGTTGATCTGGCCTGGTGGTGGATATCGCTTCCGGTCGCGGCATTCGCGGCGCGCTAAAGACGTTAGTCGTCATCTGTAGGCTGGGCTGACAAGCCCAGCATGTCGGGCGGAAACGCTGGGCTTGTCAGCCCAGCCTACGAACTTGGGGACTAAGAGCAGATTTGCAGTGTTGTATCGGCGTCTATCCGCGTAATCCGTGACAAAAAAGCGATGCAGCCAAGTCTTAGTGCCCGTCGTCCACCGCTTTGAGTTCGCTGACCAGCGCACTGGCCATCTCCGCGCCATCGCCGTACAGCATGCGGGTGTTGTCGGCGTAGAACAGTGCGTTTTCAATGCCGGCAAAACCGGTGCCCTTGCCGCGTTTGATGACGATGGTGTGCTTGGCGTTGACGACATCGAGAATCGGCATGCCGTAGATCGGTGACGCCGGGTCGGTCTTGGCGACCGGATTCACCACGTCGTTGGCGCCGATCACCAGCGCGACATCGGTATTGGGAAACTCCGGATTGATGTCGTCCATGTCGGCGATCAGGTCGTAGGGCACGCCGGCTTCGGCCAGCAACACGTTCATGTGTCCGGGCATGCGGCCGGCGACCGGGTGGATCGCGAACTTCACCTTGACGCCGCGCTCCATCAGTTTCTGCGTCAGCTCCCATATCTTGTGCTGCGCCTGCGCCACGGCCATACCGTAGCCGGGCACGATCACCACGCGTTCGGCATAGGCCATCATCGCGGCGACATCGCCGGCCTCGATCGGTTTTTGCGCGCCGGTGATTTCCTGCGCCTCGCCGCTGCTGCCACCAAAGTTGGAGAACAGCACGCTGCTGATCGAGCGGTTCATCGCTTTGGCCATCAGCCGCGTCAGCAGCATGCCGGCCGCGCCGACCATCATGCCGGCGATGATCAGCGCCTCGTTCTGCAGCACATACCCTTCGAGCGCGACCGCCAATCCGGTCAATGCGTTGTACAGCGAGATCACCACCGGCATGTCGGCGCCGCCGATCGGCAACGTCATCAGCACGCCGAGCGCAAGCGCGGCGATGAAGAACGCGATGATCGCCGGCACACCAAGCGAATGAATGACCAGCCCGCCCAGCACCACCGCGACGAGGGCGACAGCCATGTTGAACCATTGCTGGCCAGGGAACGTGTAGCGCTTGTCCATGCGGCCGTCGAGCTTGGCCCATGCAATCACCGAACCCGACAGCGACACCGCGCCGATCAATGCACCGATGACTGCCAGGACAATGGTCAACATCGGCACGCCCACATCAACAGCGATCAGTTCCGGTGACGGCACGAGACCTGTCGTTTGGCGGCTCGAATACTTCAGCAACTCCACTGCACCAATCGCCGCCGCCGAACCGCCACCCATGCCGTTGTACAACGCCACCATTTGCGGCATGTCGGTGATCGCGACTTTCTTGCCGGAAATCCATGCGGCCGCGGTGCCGATGACCAGCGCGGTCGCGATCAGCGGCAGGTTGTGCAAACCGGGCAACAGGAACGTCGCGAAGGTCGCGATCAACATGCCCATGCCCGCCCACTGGATGCCCGAGCGCGCCGTCTTCGGCGAGGCCATGCGTTGCAACCCGAGCAGGAACAAGGTCGCGGCGACGAAATAACTCGCCTTCACCAGCAGCAGCAACCAGTTCATGCTTTCGGCTCCAGGTGCCTGGAGGCAGGCGCCTTTGACGACTTGAACATGTCCAGCATCCGCTCGGTCACCACGTAGCCGCCAGCAGCATTGCCCGCACCCAGCAGCACCGCGATGAATCCGATGACTTTTTCCAGGGTGGTGTCGGCGTGGCCCAACACCACCATCGCGCCAATCAGCACGATGCCGTGGATGAAGTTGGAGCCCGACATCAGTGGCGTGTGCAGGATCACCGGCACCCGCGAAATGATCACGTGGCCGGCAATGGCTGCCAGCATGAAAATATACAGCGCCACGAACCCGTCGCTCATCGTCCACTTCCTGCCAAAGCCCGTCAGCATCATAACCGTCCGTGAATCCGGCGTCGGCCGTGTCAACCATCGAGGGCGGGAAGCGTTTGTTGTGGTGCAGGCCTGCAAACCTTCCGACTCAACCAAGGACATGCAATGAAATCCATGCTGCTGACCATTCCATTGTTGTTGCTTGCAGGTGCAGCCAGCGCCGGCGATTTTGGCGACCGTGCCGAGCGCCGACTCGATAACAGGGGCGACCGCATCGACAATCGCCTCGACAATCGCGGTGACCGCATCGACGAACGCCTGGACCGTCGTGCCGAACGTGCCGAAGACAATGGGCATGAGCGCCGCGCCAACCATCTCGACAACCGTGGCGACCGTATCGAAAACCGTCTCGATCGCCGCGGTGATCGCGTCGACAATCGCCTGGATCGTCGTGGCGAACGCATCGACCGCCGCTGGGATCGCGGTATTAAGCTTCAGCGGTGAATCTCGATGCCGGCCCGGAACCTGTCACGCCATTCGTTGCCCCCGCAGCGACGCTCGACGCGTTCCTGGCCGGCATTGGTACCCGCGCATTCCGCTTTGCGGAATTGGGACTGCGCAGTCGCGACGATGCGCTCGATGCGGTGCAGGACGCGATGATGAAGATGCTGGCGTATCGCGAACGGCCGGCCTCGGAATGGACGCCGTTGTTCTGGAGCATCCTGCGCAGCCGCATGGTTGATGCGCAGCGGCGCAGGACGTTTCGCCTGCGCTGGCTGATGCCGTCGTTCGACCAGTCCACTGACGAAGGCGCGCACGCCGTCGACTGGGTCGACGATGGACCGGACCCGGCGCGGGCGCATGATGGCCGCGAGGCTTATGGCAAGTTCGCAGTCGCGCTGCAGACGCTGCCAAGACGACAACGCGAAGCATTTTCGCTGCGCGTGCTGGAAGAACTCGATGTAGCCGACACCGCGCGCGTCATGGGCTGCAGCGAAGGTTCGGTCAAGACCCACCTCTCACGCGCACGCGATGCGCTGCAAAAGAAACTGGAAGACTGGCGATGAGCAAACTCCATTCCCACGACACTTTCGATCGCGCAATGCGCGACCGCTACCGTGAAGCGGTGCAACACGTCTCGCCCGCGACACGCACGCAATTGCGTGCGAACCGGCATGCGGCGACGCGTGGCGAATCGATGCCGGCACGCGGTTGGCCGTTGGGCGCTGCGTTCGGCGGCGTTGCGGCCGTCGTGTTCGCGGTCACATTCAGCCTGAATCTGGATCAGCCCCTGGATGAAGGCGTGTCACCGGACTCGCCCGCAACCGGCAACATGCTTGCAGTTGCAAACGACATGCCGTTGGTGACCGCACTCGACCAGGACCCCGATTTCTATGCCTG
>JAYTAY010000101.1:0-1963 GCA_043737255.1 Luteimonas sp. | reverse complement strand
TGGCCCATGTTGATCTCCTGTTTTGCGCAAGGATTCGCATGGTGTCGCAGGACGTACTCCGATGCCAGCCGCCTTGTCGTCCGGCAGGATTTGTCTGCTACGCTTCGGCCCTCGCGGATTCCCATGCCAGCCGGCCCCGTCTCCCGATTGAACGCAACATCGCCGCTTGATGCGGCCGTTCTTTCGTAACGTCGGCTGCCATGACTCCACGGGATTTTCCCCCTTCAGGAGCATGCGATGAAAGTGCTGGCTTGCGATGGCATCCACCCCGACGGTCTCGATTTGTTTCGGGAAGCCGGTTGGGATGTCGAAGTGTCCGAACCCATCAAGGATCCCGCCGTGCTGGCGAAAGCACTTGACGGCGTCGATGTGTTACTGGTGCGCTCGTCGACACTGGTTACCGCCGATGCGATCAAGGACGCCAGACAGCTCAAGGTGATCGGCCGCGCCGGCGCCGGCGTCGACACGATCGATGTCGATGCGGCCACCGAACGCGGCATCGCGGTGATGAACGCACCGGATGGCAACACGCTGGCGGCGGCGGAGCATGCGATCTCGTTGTTGTTCGCGCTCGCACGCCATATTCCAAGGGCCGATGCGGGCATGAAAGCCGGCGAATGGCCCAAGGCCGGACTCACCGGCTTCGAACTCGAAGGCAAGAAACTGGGCGTCATTGGCCTCGGCCGCATCGGCAGCACCGTTGCGCGCAAGGCGCAGGGAATCGGCATGGATGTCGCGGCGTTCGACCCGTTCCTTCCCGCGTCGGCAGCCGGCAAGGGCAGCGTGCCGTTGAAACCGCTCGATGAATTGCTGGCCAAGGCCGACGTCATCACGCTGCATATTCCGCGCACCAGGGAAACCACCAACCTGTTGTCGGAAGAAAAAATGCGCCTGATGAAAAAAGGCGCCTACGTGATCAACGCTGCGCGCGGCGGCCTGGTCGATGAAGACGCGCTGCTGCGGTTGCTCGACGAAGGCCATCTCGCCGGCGCCGCGCTCGACACCTTCGTCACCGAACCGTTGCAGTCGGACTCGCCGTTGCGTGCGCACCCCAAGCTGATCCTGACGCCGCATCTGGGCGCATCCACCAGCGAGGCGCAACAGGCGGTCAGCACGATCCTCGCGCGGCAGATCATCGACTTCATCGACACTGGTGCCGTCGCCGGTTGCGTCAACTTGCCGCCGTTGACCGCTGAGGCCGCCCGAGAAGTCGGGCCGTGGATGCCGCTGATGTCGGCGCTCGGCAAACTCATCGCGCGACTGGTGCCCGCGCCCACGCGCTTGCACATCACGTACGCGGGGCGCAGCCAGGCGCTTGACCCGCGGCCGTTGACGCGCCTGCTGGTGTCGTCGCTGCTGAGCGCGGCATCGAGTCGCGTCACGCCGGTCAATGCGCTCGCTGAAGCAGCGGCTCGCGGCCTGGTGGTCGCAGAAACCGTCGGTGGCGATGGTGACGGCTTCGATCGTTTGTTGAAACTGCGCGTCGAGGACGAACGCGGTGCAGCACGCGAAGTGGAAGCGACCTTGCATCGCGGTCCGCGCGTGGTGCGGCTGGATGGCGTCGAACTCGACTTCGACCCATCCGCGCATTTGTTGCTGATGCGCAACGAGGATCGTCCCGGCATGATCGGCCTGGTCGGCTCGCACCTCGGCGCGGCCGGCGTCAACATCGTCAACTTCTCGCTTGGCGCGAAGGGCGATGGCGAGGCACTTGCCGCGATCACGGTCGATCGTGCGGCGCCGGATGCGCAGTTGGTCGCGCTGCGCAGCATTCCGGGTGTGCTGTCGCTGGAGTCGTTATAGGTTTCGATACGTTCCTTTTTTTTGCAAGCCATTCCACGCAAGCTTGAATCCTTGTGCGAGAGGCTTCAGCCCCAACGCTGGAAATGTGCGAGCGTCGGGGCTGAAGTCCCTCCCACAAAAGAATTCGGCTTGCGCTGGAATGATGGATTACGGAGACCTG
>JAYTAY010000100.1:0-1965 GCA_043737255.1 Luteimonas sp. | reverse complement strand
TAGCCCAAGCTACGGTGCGGATCGGCCGCACAACACCTCCACCGCATTTCCGCTAGGCTTGTGCGCTGCAACAATCAGGCCCTGCCCGCACATGCTTTATCAGCTGCAAGAAATGACCCGCTCCTTGCTCAGCCCGCTGGTCTACTGGGCCGAAGCCAACGCCAAGATCCTCACCGCGCCGAGCAGCCCCTTCGCCATCATCCCCGGCGCGCAGCGCATGGCCGCCAATTACGAGTTGTTCCATCGGATCGGCAAGGATTACGAGAAACCGCAGTTCGATATCCACTCAATCGAGATTCAGGGCCAGCAAGTCCCCGTCGTGCAGACCGATGCGCTGGTCAAACCGTTCTGCAAGCTGCTGCGCTTCAAGCGCTACACCGACGATGCCGGCAGCATCACCGGCCTCAAGAACCATCCGACCGTACTGGTGGTCGCGCCGCTGTCCGGCCACCACGCCACGCTGTTGCGCGACACCGTGCGAACGCTACTGCAGGACCACAAGGTCTATCTCACCGACTGGGTCGATGCGCGCATGGTGCCGACGGAAGAAGGCGCCTTCGGACTCGACGACTACATCGCTTACATCCAGGACTTCATCCGCCACATCGGCGCCGACAACCTGCACGTGATCAGTGTCTGCCAGCCGACGGTGCCAGTGCTGGCCGCGATCTCGCTGATGGCCTCTCGCGGCGAAGCGGTTCCCAAATCGATGGTGATGATGGGCGGTCCGATTGATCCGCGCGAAAACCCGACTGCGGTCAACAACCTCGCCACCGAAAAACCGCTGGACTGGTTCCGCCACAACGTGATCCACAGCGTGCCCTACCCGTATCCCGGCCGCGGCCGCATGGTGTATCCCGGCTTTCTGCAGCACGCCGGTTTCATGGCGATGAATCCCAGCCGGCACATGGAATCGCATTGGGATTTCTACAGGGATCTGGTCCGCGGCGACATGGAAGATGCCGACACGCATCGTCGCTTCTATGACGAGTACAACGCCGTGCTCGACATGCCGGCCGAGTATTACCTCGACACGATCCGCGTCGTGTTCCAGGAACACCTGCTGCCGCGCGGCGAATGGGTGGTCGATGGCGAACGCGTCGATCCAGCGGCGATTGAAGGAAGCGCGCTGATGACGATCGAGGGCGAACTCGACGATATTTCCGGCCAGGGCCAGACCCGCGCCGCGCACAAACTGTGCACCGGCATTCCGCAAGACAGCCAAGTGCATTACACCGCAATCGGCGCCGGCCATTACGGCATCTTCAGCGGCCGTCGCTGGCGCGAGCAGGTGTATCCGCAAGTGCGCGAGTTCATTCGCAAGCACGCGTAGCCGCGTTATCCCCTTCTCCGTGCGCAGGACAGTTTCCTTGTCTCCGCGGGACTTCTTGCCCGCACTGCGCACGGCGCCTTGGTGCATTTCGAATCCTGCCGTGCAGGGTTCCCGGCAAGCCGTTAGGCTGCGTTTCTCGCCACTGGAACCCCTACCATGCGCATTTGCACTCCTCTGCTGACCGCTGCTCTCGTCCTCGCGTGTTCGTCCGCGATCGCACAGACCTCTTCACAAGCCGCATCGGTGGAGACAGCCGCCAAACCCAAATCCGCGCAGGAAATCATCGACGCCGCCCCCGCGTCCGACTGGCGCACGCTTGATCCCGCCAACACGCTGTACCTGCAACTCGCCAAGGGCCGAGTGATCATGGAACTGGCCCCCGCTTTCGCACCGGCGCATGTCGCCAACATCAAGGCGCTGGCAAATGGTGGTTATTGGAACGGGCTCAGCATCAACCGTTCGCAAGACAATTTCGTCGTGCAATGGGGTGACCCGACCGAGGACGAAAAAGCGCGCAAGCCGCTGCCGAAAAAAGTGAAGGCCAAGTTGCCTGTGGAGTTCACTCGCAGCGCGAACAAGCTCGCCTTGGATCGTTTGCCGGATGCCGATGGCTGGGCGCGCGAAGTAGGCTT
>JAYTAY010000099.1:0-1968 GCA_043737255.1 Luteimonas sp. | reverse complement strand
TTTCGTGGTGCAGGTCAATCGCGGCATGCGGCTGGAGTCGATCCCGTTCCAGATGCGCGGGCCGCAGGGGTTGCTCTCGTTTTGAAGCGAGATCCGCGGAGGACGCAAGAGGCGAAAAAATCGAATCGTCATCCTCGCAAAAGGCGGGAAACGCCTTACAACACGAAGCTGGTCATCGATGCACGTAAAAAAACGAAGCAACAGGCTCGCCACCTTTGTCACTGGAGACTTGCTCAATCGCGCGAATCGCCGCCGCCCAACCTGCAACCTTGAGCCTCCCTGTCAACTTGTGGGTGCGAATGTATTCGCACACTCTTCAGCTGGAAGCGTGCGAATAAATTCGCGCCCACAATCAAGCTCCTTTCCCGGCTTGTATAATTCGGCCCTCCCCGAACCCTGACGCGCCCTCCTGCGCGCTTTCGCCATGTCCGATGTCTCCACCGAAGCCGCACGCCGCCGCACCTTCGCCATCATTTCGCACCCCGATGCCGGCAAGACCACGCTGACCGAAAAACTGTTGCTGTTCGGTGGCGCAATCCAGATGGCCGGCTCGGTCAAGGGCCGCAAGGCGGCTCGGCATGCGACGTCCGACTGGATGGCGATGGAAAAGGAGCGCGGCATTTCGGTCACCAGTTCGGTGATGCAGTTCCCGTACGGAGGTCGCGTCGTGAACCTGCTCGACACGCCGGGTCATGCCGATTTCGGCGAGGACACGTATCGCGTGCTGACCGCGGTGGACTCGGCGCTGATGGTGATTGACGTCGCCAAGGGCGTCGAGGAGCGCACCATCAAGTTGATGGAAGTGTGCCGCCTGCGCGACACGCCGATCATGACCTTCATCAACAAGCTCGATCGTGAGGGCAAGAACACCATCGACCTGCTCGACGAGGTCGAATCGGTGCTCTGCATCCAGTGCGCGCCGGTGACATGGCCGATCGGCATGGGCTCGCGTTTGAAGGGCGTCGTGCACCTGATCACCGGCGAAGTGCATCT
The DNA here is from genome assembly GCA_043737255.1 of Luteimonas sp. GTDB lineage: Bacteria > Pseudomonadota > Gammaproteobacteria > Xanthomonadales > Xanthomonadaceae > JALYOU01. Next base: position 975 of record JAYTAY010000099.1, on the reverse strand, counting down.
GTACGAACAGGGCCGCAATTTGACCCGGCAGGATTCGACGATCTTTACGTCGCTCGATGATCCGGGCGTCAAGGCGAGCATCGGCGCGGACATGCTGCGCGAGGTGCGTGGGGAACTGGAACTGGTGCAGGGCGCGTCGCACCCGTTCGATGCCGCTGCGTACTTGGCCGGCAAGCAGACGCCGGTGTTCTTCGGCTCGGCCGTCAACAACTTCGGCGTGCAGATCCTGCTGGATTTCTTCATCGAGCACGCGCCATCGCCGATGCCGCGCGGCACCACCACCCGCGAAGTCGGCGCCTACGAGCCGCAACTCAGCGGTTTCGTCTTCAAGATCCAGGCCAACATGGATCCGCAACACCGCGACCGGGTTGCGTTCATGCGCATCTGTTCGGGCAAGTTCGAGGCCGGCATGAAGGCGTTGCACGTGCGCAGCGGCAAGGAAATGAAACTCGCCAATGCGCTGACCTTCATGGCCAGCGATCGCGAAATTGCCGAGACCGCGTGGCCGGGTGATGTCATCGGCATCCACAACCACGGCACGATCTCGATCGGCGACAGCTTCACCGAAGGCGAGGCACTAAGCTTCACCGGCATCCCGAATTTCGCCCCGGAACTGTTCCGTCGCGCGAGACTGCGTGATCCGCTCAAGCTCAAGCAATTGCAGAAAGGCCTGGCGCAATTGAGCGAAGAAGGCGCGACGCAATTCTTCCGTCCGCTGATGAGCAACGACCTGATCCTCGGCGCCGTCGGCACGCTGCAGTTCGAAGTGGTTGCGTACCGGCTCAAGGACGAATACAGCGTCGACTCGACGTTCGAACAGGTCGGTGTCGTCACAGCGCGCTGGATCCGTTGCGACAACGCGAAAAAACTCGAGGAGTTCCGCGACAAGAATGCGCTGAACCTCGGCATCGACGCCGCCGGCGAACTGGTCTACCTCGCCCCCACCCGGGTCAACCTGCAACTGACCCAGGAACG
>JAYTAY010000098.1:0-10946 GCA_043737255.1 Luteimonas sp. | reverse complement strand
GTTGTTCGGCCAGTGGCCGCATCGCATCCGGATAACTGCGATCCATCTTGTGCTGCTGCGGATAGAGTTGTCGCGCGTCGAGCAGCCGGCACGATTCCGCGGCCCAGGCTTGGGGCGGGCTCATCGGTTTGTCGCTGGAAGGCATCGGCGGCCATGGCAATGCGTCGAGCACATCGGCATATTGCGCCAGCGTCAAGCCGCGCTCGGCGAGCACGTAGTAATCCCACACCGTGTGGAGGTTGGTGCCCATGACGCCGTCGACGTACTTGTCGCGTGCGTAGGCTTCGGGCTTGATGTCGGTGCGCAGGCTGATCTGGAACTGGTTGCCGCCGCGGTCGTTGCGGTTGCCGGCGTGCATCGGCTGGTGCACGTCGCCGAGAAAATGCACCAGGAACTTCAATGCATCGCGACGCACCTCGTGCGGCTGGGTGCGATCGGCAAGGAGGATCCGTTGCTGCTCAATCGCCGCGATCACGCAGTTGCCCTCGGGGCAGTCGCGCGCCCGCACCACGTCGCATTGACCGAGCGGCGTATTGACGTAGTGCCAGGTCGACGTCTGCTTGAAACGTTCCGGGTCGCTGTCGCGCAGTGTGTCGGCCCAGATGGCCACGCCTGCCAGGGTCGGATCTGGCTCGCCAGCCAGCAGGGCCTGCACTTGCGCTGTGGCTGCAGGATCCAGGTGACGCCCAGCCAGTTCGCCGGCCAGGCGGTGGCCGAGCGCGCTCCAGGCCAGCGCAACCGGGGAAAAGGTGAGGGCGAGGATGAAGATGACGAGTGCGCGCATGGGATGGGGGTCAAGTGAGTGGCTAAGCCGCTAAAATACCGGTCTTTCCTTTCCACGTCTTTGCAGGAGCGCTCCATGGCGATCAAGGTTGGCATCAATGGGTTTGGCCGCATCGGGCGCAATGTGTTGCGCTCGGCCGTGCAGAACTTCGGCAACGACATCGAGATCGTCGCCATCAATGACCTGCTGGAGCCCGCATACCTGGCCTACATGCTGCAGTACGACTCGGTGCATGGCCGCTTCGACGGCGACATCAAGGTCGAGGGCAGCAACATCATCGTCAACGGCAAGACCATCCGGCTGACCCAGGAACGCGACCCGGCCAACCTGAAATGGGACGAGGTCGGCGCCGAAGTCGTCATCGAATCCACCGGCCTGTTCCTCGACAAGGCCACCGCGCAGAAACACCTCGACGCCGGCGCGAAGAAGGTGATCCTGTCGGCGCCCAGCAAGGACGACACGCCCATGTTCGTGTTCGGCGTCAACGACAAGACCTACAAGGGCGAGGCGATCATCTCCAACGCCAGCTGCACCACCAACTGCCTGGCGCCGCTGGCCAAGGTGATCAACGACAAGTGGGGCATCAAGCGCGGCCTGATGACCACCGTGCACGCGGCAACGGCGACGCAGAAAACCGTCGACGGCCCCAGCAACAAGGACTGGCGCGGCGGCCGCGGCATCCTCGAGAACATCATCCCTTCAGGTACCGGCGCGGCCAAGGCGGTCGGCGTGGTGATCCCGGAACTCAACAAGAAACTTACGGGCATGTCGTTCCGTGTGCCGACCTCGGATGTGTCGGTGGTGGACCTGACCGTTGAACTGGAAAATGAAGCGAGCTACGCGGAAATCTGCGCGGAGATGAAGGCGCAGAGCGAAGGCGCATTGAAGGGTATCCTCGGTTACACCGAAGACAAGGTCGTCGCCACCGATTTTCGCGGCGACACCCGTACTTCGATCTTCGACGCCGACGCCGGCATCGCGCTCGACAGCACCTTCGTCAAGCTGGTCAGCTGGTACGACAACGAGTGGGGCTATTCCAACAAGTGTCTGGAGATGGTCAAGGTCGTCGCGGCGAAGTAATCGCCTTCTTCTCCAGACGGGAGAGGAAAGCCGAATCACTTCCTCACGTTTCATGTTTGCGCACGAGCCCCGCTGATCCGGGGCTTCGTCGTGTCTGGCGGTGGCTGTTCGCTCAGAAGCGACTTCGCGCAGCCGCCAATGAAGCCCTCGACGACAGAGCTTCCGATTGCCGAGGCGGGCAGGATATGGTGGCGGACACTGCGCCGGAGTGGCGCCATGCAAGGGATCGCCACTGCTGGAATCGTTGATCGTCATGCTGGTGCTGGTGCTGGTGGTCCTGGCCGTGCCGGTGTTGCTGATCATGGCGTTGAGCCCGATCAGCGGGTTGAAGCAACGCATGGGTTTGCTGGAAAACGATGTCGCGCGCATGCGCGCACGCCACAGCCGCTGGCTGGCGATGCCGCGTTTGTTGCGGCACCCGTCGCGCGCGACTGGAAGGCATGGTTGCTGTGGGCGTTGCTGGTGGCTGGCGCGCTGATCGTGGCTACGTTTGCTGCCAACCTGCTACGCAAGCCAGCAGAGCGGCGCTGATTTTTCTTCTCAACTCCGCACATCCTTCGGGCGCCGAAGGGAGAAGGGAAAAGCGTCGTTTGCCGTACCACCCGTGAGCCCGGACAATGCGCATTCGTTTCCGACGAAGCATCCGCCAATGTCCATCCTGCGCATGACCGATCTCGACCTCGCCAACAAACGCGTGCTGATCCGCGAGGATCTGAACGTGCCTATCGACAACGGTCGCATCACGTCCGATCAACGCATCACGGCGGCACTGCCGACGCTGCAGCTTGCGCTGGAGAAAGGTGCGGCGGTGATGGTGATGTCGCATCTCGGTCGGCCGCAGGAAGGCGTCTGGAGCCAGGCCGATTCGCTGTCGCCGGTGGCGCAGCGCTTGTCGGAACTACTGGGCCGCGATGTGCCGCTGGTCAGGGACTGGATCGATGGTGTGGATGTCGCGCCGGGCCAACTGGTGCTGCTCGAGAACTGCCGCATGAATGTCGGCGAGGGCAAGGATGACGACGCCTTGTCGAAACAATATGCGGCGTTGTGCGATGTGTTCGTCATGGACGCCTTCGGCACCGCGCATCGCGCGCAGGCATCGACGCATGGCGTGATCAAGTTCGCGAAGCAGGCCGCAGGTGGGCCGTTGCTGATGGCCGAACTGGACGCGTTGTCGAAAGCGCTCGACAAGCCGGCGCGCCCGTTGCTGGCGATCGTCGCCGGCTCAAAAGTCTCGACCAAACTGGAACTGCTGTCGTCGCTTGTCGGCAAAGTCGATCAGTTGATCGTTGGCGGCGGCATCGCCAATACGTTCATCGCGGCGATGGGTTATAGCGTCGGCAAATCGTTGTATGAGGCCGATCTGATCGACACAGCTAAAAAAATCATGGCCGACGCCAAGGCACGCGGCGCCGAAATCCCGGTTCCCGTCGATGTCGTCGTCGCACCGGAATTCAGTGCCAACGCACCTGCAACCGTGAAAGCCGTCGAACAGGTCGACAGCGACGACATGATTCTCGACATCGGCCCGGAGACCGCAAAGCGTTACGCCGACATGATCGCGGATGCCGGAACGGTGGTCTGGAATGGCCCGGTCGGCGTGTTCGAGTTCGACGCCTTCGGCGGCGGCACCGAAACGCTGGCGCGCGCGATCGCAGCATCGAAGGCGTTCTCGATTGCCGGCGGCGGCGATACGCTGGCGGCGGTGGACAAGTACGGCATCACCGGGGACATCGATTACATCTCTACCGGCGGCGGCGCGTTCCTGGAATTGCTGGAAGGCAAGACACTGCCCGCGGTCGCGGCTTTGGAAGCACGCACACTGTAGGAGCGCCCCATGGGCGCGATGGGCTTTACCGGTAACGCTTCTTCGCGCCCATGGGGCGCTCCTACATGCGCCATTCCCGCGCAAGCAATCCATAGATCGCCGAATCCTGCAGCGCGTTGTCAACCAGCCAGCGCTCGCGCAGCAGACCTTCGTGGTGGAAACCGAGGCGTTCGACGAGTTTGCAGGAGCCTGTATTTCGCGGGTCGATGTCGGCCTCGATGCGGCGTAGCTTCAACGTATCGAAGGCGTAGCCGAGCACCAGGTGCAGCGCTTCTTTTGCGTAACCCTTGCCCCACTGCGCGGAGTGCAACGCGTAGCCGATGTCGGCGCGGCCCTGCGCGCGATTGATGTTGAACAGCGTCAGCGAGCCGATCAGACGATCGTTACCGCTGTCGGCAATCGCCCAGCACAGGATCTTGTCCGCCGAGCGGCTGACCATTGCATGCTGCAACAAGTCGTCGGCCTGCGTGCGTTGCGTCCACGCGGGAAAACTCCAGTACAGCGTCACCGCCGGATCGGAATACAGCGCATGGAGATCATCGATGTCGTCCTGGCGAAAGCCACGCAGGCGAATATGCTGGCCCTGTAGCAGCGGCAGATCGTCGACGAGTTTTGCTGTCGCCATCGTGGCTTCATCTTGCTGCGAAATGGACATGGCTGTGTCGTCCGGCGGTTGTGCGAGCTGTGCTAGCGTGGTCTATCAACGGAGTTTGCCATGCCTGAACATCGACGCCGCACCAAGATAGTCGCCACGCTGGGACCCGCCACCGATCCGCCTGACGTGCTGGATGCGTTGCTCAAGGCCGGCGTGAATATCGTCCGCCTCAATTTTTCGCATGGCGATCCCGCATCCCAGATCGCGCGTGCGCAAGCCGTGCGCGAGGCCGCGATGCGCGTCGGCGCCGAAGTGGGCATTCTCGCCGATCTGCCGGGCCCGAAAATCCGCATCGAACGCTTTGCCGAAGGCCGCGTGCAGTTGCGCACGGGCAAGCGCTTCGACCTGGTGGCGAGCGCGGCGGCGCCGCCGGGCGATGTGTCGCAAGTCGGCGTGAGCTATCTGGGTTTGCCCAACGACGTGCGCGCCGGCGACGTGTTGCTGCTCGACGATGGCGTCGTGCAATTGCAGGTCCAGGCCATCGAAGGCGAGCGCATCGTCACCACCGTGCTCAACGACTGCGTGTTGTCTGATCGCAAAGGCTTGAACCGTCTGGGCGGCGGCTTGTCGCTGGGCGCGCTGACCGATCATGATCGCGAATTGATTACGGTCGCGGCCGGTATCGGCGTCGATTTCATCGCGGTCTCGTTCTGCCGCAGCGCCGCCGACATGGATGAGGCCCGCGCCATCGCACGCGCTGCCGGCAGCGACGCTGCCTTGTGCGCCAAGATCGAACGCGCCGAAGCGATCGAGAATCTCGCCGAAATCGTCGACGCCAGCGATGCAGTGATGGTCGCGCGCGGCGATCTTGGGGTGGAGATCGGCGACGCCGAATTGCCGGGCCTGCAGAAAAAAATCATCCGCGAGTCGCTGCTGCGCAACAAGGTAGTGATCACCGCGACGCAGATGTTGCAGTCAATGGTCGACAGTCCGATCCCAACACGCGCGGAAGTGCTGGATGTCGCCAACGCCGTGATCGACGGCACCGATGCGGTGATGCTGTCGCAGGAATCCGCGGCCGGCAATTATCCGGTCAAGGCAGTCGAGGCGATGGTGCGCATCTGCGTCGGCGCCGAGAAACAGTTCGAAGCCGATACCGATTTCGAGAAAGCGCCGCGCGACCTGGAGCGTGCCGACCAGGCCATCGCCATGGCCACGATGTTCCTGTCCGAACACATCGGCGTGCGCGCGATCGTGGCGATGACCGAGTCCGGCGGCACCGCGCGCTACCTGTCGCGGTTCCGCTCCAGCGTGCCGATCTACGGCCTGTCGCGCCACGACCGCGCACGCCGCAAGATGGCGCTGATGCGCGACGTGTTCCCGGTCGATTTCGACAGCCGCGGCATGGCCACCCGAGAGGCTGCACGCGCAGCGCTCAAGCAGTTGTTCGAGCAGGGTCTGTTGACCGAAGGCGACCGCGTCGTGTTCACCAGCGGCGACCATATGGAGCAGCATGGGGCGACGAATACACTGCGGTTGTTGCAGGTTGGGGAGGGTGGCCGGGCCGAGGGACTGGGTGAGTTGTAAAGCAGAAGCAACACACTAGTTACTCGGTAGTCACGATGAGCTTTGCGGGCACTGGCGGGATCGACTCGGTGGTGCTGAGACCCGCGGCTCGTTCCGATCAGTCAGCCTCGGAATCACTCCTATCTCTGACGCATCACAGCAGAGCATTTATAGCCAAGCGATGGCCTGTAAGCTTAGTTTTTGAAGACGAAGCTTGACAACCGGTTGCGAGAGGCGTTTAACCTAAACCTTGCCCTGAAAGTAGTTGGAGAAGCTCATGCACGTCCTACTTTCTTTACGCTCCACGCTGCTACTGACCGCTCTGGCATTTGGACCACCGGCAGGTGCTGCAGAGCAGGAGCGCATCGTCAACGAAGGCGGTATTCGAGATCAATGGTTTCTCGCCGACGGCGTGAAGCTGGCGGCTCCAGATTATCCAGCGGCCTTCGCCAAGCGCGGCGATAACGTTTGCACAGCCGTTTCTTATCGAATCAACGGGGATGGCAGCACCTCGGATTTTGCATTGGTACGCGCCTGGTCCAGCACTGGTGGCAGTAAGCGGGAGCCTGAAGAGGGCTTCTGGAAAGCATTTGCTGAAGCCTCTGCGCTGGCCGTGGCGCAATGGAAATTCAAGCCAAGACCCGAGGTTGAACAACCGACCCCGACTATCACTGTCGCCACCATGACGTTCATGGGAAAGCAGGCAGAAGATGCAGCTATCCTGCGGTCGCACTGCAAGGTCGATGACTTGGTAGTGACGCTGAGCGAATTGAGCAGACACCCAAGACGAAACGATCTCGATCGCGTTCAACTCGACAGAGATCAGCGCTCGCAACTCATCAATGAGATAAGAGCGAACCAGCAAGCACGGGGAAATTCGCGCTGAAATCGTAGCGGTGAACTGCGGACGCCGGACGCGCGCCAACGCGGCGAGAGCTATAATTTCTCTTTCCCATTGCACGCAGGATTCCCATGAGCATTGAACAGCTTGCCGAAACCGCACTTGCCATGGTCGCCGCGGGCAAGGGCATCATCGCGATCGACGAGTCCAACAACACCATCAAGAAGCGTTTCGACGGCGTGGGCATCCCGGACTCCGAAGAGAATCGCCGCGCCTATCGCGAACTCCTGCTGACCACGCCGAAGCTTGGCGACCACATCAGCGGCGCGATCCTGTACGACGAAACCATCCGCCAGTCGACCAAGTCGGGCGTGCCTTTCACCAAGGTGATGCTGGACAACGGCATCATCCCCGGCATCAAGGTCGACAAAGGCACGCAGCCGTTGGCCGGTTTCCCCGGTGAGGTCGTGACCGAAGGCCTCGACGGCCTGCGCGAGCGCCTGCAGGAGTACTACAAGCTCGGCGCACGGTTCGCCAAGTGGCGTGCGGTGATCAACATCGGCGAGGACATTCCGTCGGGCACCTGCATCGAGGCCAACTCGCATGCACTCGCGCGCTACGCCGCGTTGTGCCAGGAAGCCGGGCTGGTACCGATGGTCGAGCCGGAAGTGATCATGGATGGCGCGCACGACATCGAGACCTGCTACGAAGTGTCCGAAGTGGTGTTGCGTTCGCTGTTCGACGCGCTGTACCAGCAGAGCGTGATGCTGGAAGGCACGATTTTGAAAGCCTCGATGGTGCTGCCCGGCAAGGACAGCGGCGAACAGGCGTCGGTCGAGGAAGTCGCGGAAAGCACGCTGATGTGCCTGAAGTCGACGGTGCCGGCGATCCTTCCAGGCATCGTGTTCCTGTCGGGCGGTCAGTCGGATGAGGACGCCACCGCGCATCTGGATGCGATGAATCGGATGGGTCCGAATCCGTGGCCGTTGTCGTTCTCCTATGGCCGCGCCATGCAGTCGGCTGCACTCAAACTGTGGTCGCAGGATCTGGCCAACAATGTCGGCAAGGCGCAGCAGACGGTATTTGCGCGCGCGCGTGACAATGGCTTGGCGGCGTTGGGTCGGTGGGAGCCAGCGGCTTAAGTCTGGTCTCCTTCTGCGGAAGGGCAAGCAAGCAAGAAACGCCGGCCCAAGGCCGGCGTTTTTCATTTGAAGATCAAGCGCCGAGGTTGCTTCGATAACGCTCGGCCATCGCCACATCGAAACAACAGAAGACCACGCGTTGTGGATGCGCATTTGTGGCCTGCCATGCCCGAACTTCGTTCACGGCGATCGACACCGCGAAGTCTGCTGGATAGCCGTAGATGCCGCAGCTGATTGCAGGAAACGCAATCGACTCCAGATGTTTTGCAGCGGCCAGTTGCAGTGAGGCCCGATAGCAATTCGCCAGCAGCTCCACTTCACCGGCATTGCCGCCGTGCCACACCGGGCCGACGGTGTGGATCACGGAACGCGCATGCAGATGGTGGCCGCCGGTGATGCGTGCCTCGCCGGTTGGGCAACGCACGCCGGGGCGGATTTGCGGCAAGTTGCGGCACTCGGCCAACAACGCGGGTCCGGCGGCACGGTGGATCGCGCCATCGACGCCGCCGCCGCCCAGCAGGGTTTCGTTGGCGGCATTGACGATGGCGTCGACGGCCAGCATCGTGAGATCGCCCTGGACGACATCAATGCGCATCACGCGTGCAGGTTCAGCCCAGCGACGCCAGCCACTCGTCGTCGGAACCTTCGTTAACGTCCTCGAACAGGAATGTCGACAGATAACGCTCGCCGGTATCCGGGACCATCGCCAGGATCACGTCGCCATCGCTTGCCGACTTGGCAACCTCGAGCGCAGCGGCAATCGTCGCGCCCGCGGAAATGCCGACGAAGATGCCTTCCTCCTGCGCCATGCGCCGCGCGGTATCGCGCGCCAGCACGTCGTCGATCGGCAGGTTGGCATCGGCGATGCTGCGATTGAGCACGGCAGGGAGAAAGTCCGGTGTCCAGCCCTGGATCTTGTGCGGAGCCCATTCCTTGCCCGCCAACAGCTGCGCACTGGCGGGTTCGCACGTCGTGATCTTCACGTTGGGGCGCGCGACTTTCAGCACTTCGCCGACGCCGGTCAGTGTGCCGCCGGTGCCCCAGCCGGTGACGAAATGATCGAGGCGTTGCCCGGCGAAATCGCGCAGGATTTCCGCGGCCGTGGTCTGTCGGTGATAGGCCGGATTTGCTGGATTCTCGAATTGTCGCGCCAAAAACCACCCGTGTTGTTTCGCCAGTTCCTCCGCCCTGCGCACCATGCCGCTGCCGCGTTCGGCGGCGGGCGTCAGGATGACTTTCGCGCCGTACGCACGCATCAGCTTGCGGCGTTCCATCGAAAACGTTTCCGACATCGTCGCGACAAATTTGTAACCACGCGCCGCGCAGACCATCGCCAGGGCGACGCCGGTATTTCCGGAGGTCGCTTCGACCACGGTATCGCCGGGCTTGAGCAAGCCCTTGGCTTCGGCATCGAGGATGATCGCCATCGCAAGGCGATCCTTGACCGATCCGCCGGGATTGAAAAATTCGATCTTCGCGTACAGCGCGATGTTCGACGGCGCAATGCGGTTGAGGCGCACGACCGGCGTGCGGCCGATGGTGTCGAGGATGCTGTCGTGGATGGACATGGGCGTGCTCGGAAGGGAGGGTGGTTGCGTCAGGCAGCGTTGGCGAGTGTAGGCGCAGCGGGATTAGCAGAATGTTGCGTCGATCGCGTTGATTCGCCGAGTGGCGGGGCGCCGGACCAATGCAAGTCCGATGCCAGCGCGGCGACCTCGCCGATGATCAGCAGTGCGGGCGATTGCACATCGTGATGCCGCGCACGCGCCGCGAGTTCCAGCAGCGGGCCGGTGGCGACGCGTTGTCCAGCCCGGCGGCGTAACCGGACAACCACCACAGGCCCGCGTCGTCCAGGCCTTCGGTCAAGGGTGCCAGCAGGCTCGACTGGTCCGGCGACAACGGCAGTGCAACAGGGGAGACGGCAGCGGACATCAACGGCGTCGAAAACTTCGGATGCCAGCATCCTGGGCAACACGCTTGCCGAGCGGAAAGGAAGGTTGCTTATGCGCTTATGCCCTGCGCGCATTTCCGGCAGGCAACCGTCGTTCCGATACTGCGGTTCCAGGTTGTGCCCGCGAGCCGATGAATCTTTCCGCCGATCTCCTGCTTTACATCGCGATTGGTTTTGCCGCGCAAGTGATCGACGGTGCGCTCGGCATGGCCTATGGCGTGACCGCATCCAGCCTGCTGCTGGGTCCCGGAATTCCGCCGGCGGTCAGCAGCGCCACCGTGCACGCGGCGGAATGTTTCACCACCGGGACGTCGGCGCTGTCGCACCACGCCTTCGGCAACATCGATCGCCAGCTGTTCCGGCGGTTGCAGATGCCGGGCGTGATCGGCGCAGCCGTCGGCGCCTGCCAGCTCGCCAGCCTGCCGAGCGATGCGCTCAAGCCGTGGATCGCGGCGTACCTGTTGCTGATCGGGGTGGTGATCCTGGTGAAGGCGTTTCGCGATGTTCCTTCGCGCAAGGTCACCTCGCACCTGGCCCCGCTGGGCTTCTTCGGTGCGTTGATCGACGCCATCGGCGGCGGGGGCTGGGGCCCGATCGTGGCCAGCAACCTGCTGGCGCGCGGCAACGCAATCCGGTTCACCGTCGGCACTGTCAACGCGGTCGAGTTCTTCGTGACCCTGACCGCGTCGCTGATGTTCCTGCTGAAACTGGGGCTGAGCCACTGGCCGATCATCATTGGCCTGGCGCTGGGCGGCGTGGTGGCCGCCCCACTGGGTGCGTGGATGGTCAGGCATGTGCGGCCGCGGCCGATGTTGTGTGTGGTCGGCTTGCTGGTGGTTGTCTTGAGCATGCGCACGTTGCTGAAGCACTTCGATGCGATTTGAGTCAGGATTGGCGCCGGATCGCCCCTTGCCACGAGTTTCCGTGCCGAACACGTCTCTTTCAAATCCGTCAGCGAGCCCGAGCCACCTCGACCGCCTCGAGGCCGAGAGCCTGCATATCCTGCGCGAGGTGGCGGCCGAGTTCCGCAATCCTGTGCTGCTGTATTCGGTCGGCAAGGACAGTTCGGTGCTGCTGCATCTGTTGTTGAAGGCGTTCGCGCCTGCCAGGCCGCCGATGCCGTTGCTGCATGTCGACACCGGCTGGAAATTCCGCGAAATGA
>JAYTAY010000097.1:0-4838 GCA_043737255.1 Luteimonas sp. | reverse complement strand
CCACCGACCCGTCGGTAGAATGCACGTCCCATGCACGCCGCCTTGCCTCTCGCCGAACCCGCATCGCTGCCGCGCACGCCTGAGCACGAACAGCATCGGCTGGCCAAACGCCTGCGCCACCAGGTCGGCCGCGCCATCGCCGACTTCGGCATGATCGCCGACGGCGACAAGGTCATGGTCTGCCTGTCCGGCGGCAAGGACAGCTACACGCTGCTGGACATCCTGTTGCAGTTGCAGAAGAAAGCGCCGGTGCGGTTCGAGCTGGTGGCGGTGAACCTCGACCAGAAGCAACCGGAGTTTCCGGCGCATGTGCTGCCGGCGTATCTGGAATCGATCGGCGTGCCGTACCGGATCCTGGAACAGGACACCTACTCGGTCGTGACGCGCGTGGTGCCGGAAGGCAAGACCATGTGCTCGCTGTGTTCGCGGCTGCGACGCGGCGCGTTGTATGCGTATGCGCAAGCCGAAGGTTTCACCAAAATTGCCTTGGGCCATCATCGCGACGACCTGGTGGCGACGTTCTTCCTCAACCTGTTTTTCCACGCCAGGATCGGCGGCATGCCGCCGAAGCTGCTCAGCGACGACGGCAAGCACGTGGTGATCCGGCCGCTGGCGTATGTCGATGAAAACGACATCGCCGCGTATGCGCAGATGAAAGGCTTCCCGATAATCCCCTGCAACCTGTGCGGCTCGCAGGAGAACCTGCAGCGCAAACAGGTTAAGCGGATGCTGGAGGCGTGGGAGAAAGAGACACCGGGACGGATCGAGAACATCGCGCGTGCGCTTGGCGATGTGCGGCCGTCGCAGTTGAGTGATCCGGCGTTGTTTGATTTCCTGTCGCTTGGTCATCGCGATGATGCGTCACTGCTGGAGGCGCATGCGTGGCTGACAGGAGAATCACAAACCAGCTCCAGCGCCAATTAAAATACCCAAACGCCTGCGCCTGCGTATGCTTTTTGCAGGAGCGGCTTCAGCCCCGAGGCTGATGTTCTACAAGCGTCAGGGCTGAAGCCCCTCCTGCAACGCTCCGCGCGCCATTGACGACTCACCCAATCCCCATCCCTATTTCGGATATTTGATGTTCTTTCGCAACCTGACCCTGTTCCGTTTCCCCACTTCCCTCGATCTCTCCAATCTCGATACACAACTCGCCGACGTCCAGTTGAAACCCGTCGGCCCACTCGACATGTCGTCGCGCGGCTTCGTTTCCCCGTTCGGCCGTGGCAGCGAGGAACTCTCGCATCGCATCGGCGACGCCATCTGGCTCACCGTCGGCGGCGAAGACCGATTGCTGCCGGCAGCGGTGGTCAACGACCTGCTGGCAAAGAAACTCGCCGACCTGGAGGACAAGGAAGGCCGCAAGCTCGGCGGCCGCGCGCGCCGACAGATGAAGGAAGACCTGGTCCACGAACTGCTGCCGCGCGCGTTCGTGCGGCCGGTGCGCACCGATGCGATGCTCGATCTGAAACACGGCATCTGCATCGTCGATACCTCGTCGCGCAAGACGGCCGAATCGGTGGTCTCGGAAATCCGGCACGCGCTCGGCAGTTTTCCGGCATTGCCGCTGAATGCCGAAGTGGCGCCGCGTTCGATCCTGACCGGCTGGATCGCGGGCGAACCGCTGCCCGATGGCCTGTCGCTGGGCGACGAATGCGAACTGAAGGACGCGACCGACAACGGCGCCATCGTCAAATGCCAGCGCCAGGAATTGCAGGGCGACGAGATCGCCAAGCACCTGGAAGCCGGCAAGCAGGTTTCGCGCCTGGCGTTGACGCTGGACGGCCACGTCAGCTTCGTGCTCGGCGAGGATCTGGTGCTGCGCAAGTTCAAGCTGCTCGATGGCGTGGTCGATCAACTCGAGAGCAACGAGCAGGAGGATGTCCGCGCCGAACTCGACGCACGTTTCGCGCTGATGGCAGGTGAAGTGGAACGTCTGTTCGCGGTACTTGAGCCGGCGTTGAAGTTGTCCAAGGCCGACCAGCGTTGATTGCGACGTAGGCTGGGTTGGCGTCATCAACCCAGCATGGGTGACCCGACGAAACTGCTGGGTTGATAGAGCCAACACAGCGTACGAGTTCTAGCCGAAAATCCTGTCCCACGGGGACTTCATGTGGTCGTAGGCGCGCCCCATGGGCGCGATGGACGGTGCCGGTGAAGCCTCATCGCGCCCATCGGGCGCTCCTACATAATTCAGCAAAGCTTCGGCAGACCCACCTGTTTCACGACATCGAAGCAAGTACGCTTTGCACATGTACAACCTGTTCCGCCTGCTCGCACCAAAGCCCCGCACGATCACGCGCGACATTGTCTCGATCGTGTTGCCCGATGGCCGCAGCGTCGATGTCGAACGCGTGCGCCATCCACGTGCGCGACGGCTGAAATTGTCGGTCGATGAACGCGGCGCGCGGCTGACGCTGCCGATGCGCGCCAGTCTGGTCTCCGGCGAACGCTTCCTGCGCGAGCACCGCGACTGGCTGGCGACGCAACTCGACCGCAATGCGGTCGACACAGCCATGCAATTGATCGCCGGTGAAACGACATTGCTGCCGTTGCGCGGCACGTCAGTGCCGGTGCGATGGGAAGAAGGCCGTTTCACCCGCGTCGCAGGCGACGGACCTGGCTTGCTGTTCTCGCTGTCCGCGCGCGCCAGCGATGCGACATTGCGCCGCGCGCTACGCGATTACTACGAAGCGCAGGCACGCACCGATATCGCGCGCTGGTTGCCAAATCACCTGCCCACACTGCAACGCCCGCCGTCGCGGATCGTGCTCAAGCGGATGTCGTCGCAATGGGGCTCGCTGAGCCCGGATGGCGCGATGGCGCTGGATCTGTCGCTGGTGCTCGCGCGGCCGTCCGCGTTCGAGTACGTGCTCGTACACGAGCTGTGCCACCTGATTCGCGCCGATCATTCGCCCGCGTTCTGGCGCGAAGTCGAAACGCGTTTTCCGGCGTGGCGCGACGAGCGGCGCTATTTCCACCGCGAGGGTCGACAATTAAAGGCCAACCTGCGCGCCCTGACATCCGCTTGTACACCCGGCTTGCGTTAGCACTGTGACCGGCGCATGCGCGCATCTGAGAGGATTCAACATGATCCATGTTGCCATGACCCGCGCCGCTTGCCTGGTTGTCGTAGTCCTGTTGGCGGCAGCCTGTTCCAAATCTCCCGAGGAGCGCCTTGGCGAAGCCGCGATCGAGAGTGCGTCGGGTGAGGACGTCGACATCGAACGCAATGGCGAGCAGGTCTCGATCAAGACCGACGAGGGCGAAATGAAAATGTCGGCGGGCGAATCGCTGCCACTGCCGGCGGATTTTCCGCGCGATGTTTATCTTCCCGTGTCGTACAAGGTCAACAGCATGATGGACATGGCCCCGATCAGGGCGATCAACCTCACCACCAGCGCCAAGGTCGCCGACCTGTTCGCCGCAGCCGGACCGGCGATGAAGGCGCAGGGCTTTACGCAGAAAATGGCAATACAGCAATCCACCGGTCACGCCATGCTGTCGTTCGAAAAAGACAAGCGCAGCGTGTCGCTGTCGTTCATGGACAGTCGCAGCGTCGCCGGCCAAACGGTTGTCAGCCTGCAACTCCAGCAAATCGCGCAGTAGGGATTGCCGATATCGCCCCGATGGCAGGGTCGGGCGGCCGATTTCAATCCTGGCGGCTCAGACTCGGCTGGATGCCCGCAGGAAATCCGCGATCGCCGCGGCCACGGCCTCCGGATCTTCCATGTGCAAATGATGCGTGCCATCGAGCACCACCAGTTCTCCCCGCGGCAACTGCGCTACGCGTTCGCGGCGCAATGCATCCGGCAGATACGGTTGCGCCGGATCCGCAAAGATCACGCGCGTCGGACAGGCAATGCCTGCGACAAGATCCCTGATCTGCGCCTCGGTCATGCGCTGCATCGTCGGCAGGGTCAGCCGCGGATCGCTGGACCAGGTGTAACCGCCGTCCACTGCACGCACGCCGCGCTCCACCAGCAAGCGCGCGACCGGTTCGCTCAATCCATTCGCCTGCATGCGTGCGCGAATCGCCGTGTCCAGATCGGGAAACACGCGCAGGCGTTTGCTCGGCAATACGCGCGCCGCGGCGATGGCGTCGCGCATGCGTTCGACGGTGCGCTCCGGCACTTCAGCCAAGGCGCCCAGCGCCTCGATCGCGACGAAGCGCGTGATGCGTTGCGGGCAGGCCGCCGCGACCAGGCTGCCGATGCCGGCGCCCATCGAATGTCCAAGCAGCGCGAATTCCTGCCAGCCAAGCGCATCGGCAATGTCGAGCACCGCGTTGAGCGTACCCGCGAACGAATAATCCGCGCCTTGCGGCAGATGCGCGGAACCGCCATGGCCGGGCAAGTCGACTGCGACCAGATCGATGCCGCGCAGGTGCAGCGACAGCGGCAGGAAACTCGCCGCGTTGTCCAGCCAGCCATGCAGTGCGAGGACGCGTGGCGTAGCGGAAGGCTGCGGGTCCGCACGCAACCCGTGGATGTGCCCCAGCGGTGTATCCAGCACGATGTCCTGCATCAGCCGTGCTCCATGGCACGCTGCGCGATGCCGGCCAACGCGCTTGCATGCGCCGGTGCGTCGTTCAAGCACTCGATGTAGCGCAACTGTCCACCGTGGTGCGCAAAGCGTTCCGCCAGCATCATCGCGACTTCCTCCAGCGTTTCCAGACAGTCGGCCGCGAAGCCCGGACACACCACGTCGATCGTCTTGATGCCGCGCGCGGCCAGCGCATCGAGCGTTGCATCCGTCGCCGGTCCCAGCCATTGCTCACGACCGAACCGCGACTGATAGCTGAGCGTCCACTCGGCATCCGCAAGCCCGAGCTTCGATGC
>JAYTAY010000096.1:0-1976 GCA_043737255.1 Luteimonas sp. | reverse complement strand
GATGGACAACGCGGGGACGGGCCCGGAATCGCCCGTGGAAACGCTTGGTTCGAGGCTCATGCGACACCCTGGACCGCGGCTGGCGCGGCGAGGCCGGTAGTATAGGCGGCCTTCGGAGCACGCCCCGGCCACGCTCCTCCCCACCAACTGCAGACAATCCGCGCAATCGTGTCCATCGCCTCAAAACATTTCCCGCTGAAACTGGTCGGCCGCCGCATGCTTGCGCCGTCCGTGGCCCACTTGAGCTTCGTCCGCGACGACGGGCTGCCGCTGGATTTCATTCCCGGCCAGTTCGTGCAGGTGCATTTCCAGTACGCCGACGGCACGGCGGCCAAGCGCAGCTACTCCCTGGCGACGATTCACGACCATGCGATGGGGCCCGGTGAAGCGGTCGAGATCGCGGTCAGCTATGTGGCTGGCGGCGCGGCGACGGCGCTGTTCGAGAGCCTGCCCGAGGGTGGACAAATCAACGCCAGCGGCCCCTACGGCCGCTTCTGCCTGATGCCGGCCGATGCGAACCACCGCTATCTGTTGATCGGCACCGGCACGGGTGTTACGCCATATCGCGCGATGCTGCCGCTGATCGAGCAACAGATCCGCGAGCGCGGCATCGAGGTGGTGTTGCTGTTCGGTGCGCGCACGCCGGAGGAGTTGCTGTATGGCGACGAGTTCCGCGCGTTCGCCGATGCACATCCGCAGAGCTTTCGTTTCGTGCCGTGTTTCTCGCGGGAACTGCCGGACAGTCCGCATGCGGATGTACGCCATGGCTATGTGCAGCAATTCCTCGACGAATTCGCGCCGCGCGCCGACACCGACATCGCGTATCTGTGCGGCAACCCGAACATGGTCGATGCGTGTTTCGAGGTGTTGAAGGGGCATGGCTTGCCGGTGCCGCAGATCCGGCGCGAGAAATACGTGTCTTCGAAGTGATGGATCTCGAACTCCGGTAGTGTCATCCCGCGCAAGCCGGATCCAGGGCACATGGCGAACTGCGTCAGTGTTCTGCGCCGGGTCTCGGTGCAAGTCGAGTGTCATCGCCTTTCCAGTTTTCATCACCTTCTTCTGTCTCCCCCCGGTCACATCCGCCTCGCGGCTGCGTCCTGTAGTGGAGATGCAGAAAATCTGTCAATAGAATGTTGACAACCATGCCCGTGTCAATGTATGGTTGACGTTAGTTCTTGGAGCACAGTGATGTCCGCCAGATCCAGTCCAGCTTCGGAGTCCGTTACTCAACGGCAACAGCTTCGCAGTGACATCGAGAAAGCAGTTTTCGATTACGCGGGCACGCCGGCAAAGACGCCGACGGAGCCCGGGGTATTCCTGCAGCTGATCGATGCCACGCAAGTCGCCATCGAAGAATGCAACCTGTTGCAACGAGCCGCCGTGCATCAGGCCCGGCGCGCGGATAATTCATGGGCTGCCATTGGCGACCTCCTCGGGATCACCCGTCAAGCCGCGCAGCAGCGCTTTGCAATCGAGTCGCCAGACACGGAAGCTGCGCCTGGCTTGAAATTGGTCAAGGGCGCGTCTGCCTTCAACGAGATGCGTCTGCTCGAGAACGAAGGCCGCGAGGGTTATCACCTTGTTGATTTCGGCGTGCTGTATCTCGCGATGCAGGCGTCCAACAAACAATGGGATCATCGACGCGAGATGGCGCTGAACATCACCGGCAAGCGATCGAGGCTGGAGAAAGCTGGCTGGACGTATGTCGGCGCGTGGTTTCCCTTCCATTACTTCAAGCGAGTGCGTTAGCCGCGCGCCCGCAAACAATGTTTTCACCAACGCTTCCCGAACACTTTCCTGCCCTTCCGAATGCAGACCACTATGTCCCGTAAAATCAGAATCGTCCTCACCCTGCTGATCGTCGCAGGCGTGCTGGGCTACCTTTATTTCACTACCCGTTCCGGCGCCGAGCCTGCTTCCGGCCAGCGCACTGAAGCCGTTGCAGGCAAGGCCGCGGCCGCGCCGCTCACCAA
>JAYTAY010000095.1:0-4842 GCA_043737255.1 Luteimonas sp. | reverse complement strand
CTGGCAAACTGCGCTTGAATCTCAGCGCGAGGGAAGTGCTGCTGCTGAATGCAGAAATCGCACGTTTCGGTCCTATTTCAAATCGTTTGGAGCGCTGGCAACAGCTGATCGATATGTATCCTGATAGCCATCAAGCGCACTTTGCATTGGCGCAGGACGGCATGTTTTACGCCAACCGGTATGCACTCGGATTACCGCACGCAAAGGCTGCAGATGCTGCACAATTCGGCGGGCAAGCAGGTGCAAAATATCTGCAGGGGATGCTTCTTCTAGGATTGGAACGGTATGTCGAAGCGATCAAAATGTTCGAGGCATCGCGCAGTTCGGGGTTCAAAGGAGCAGGCTTCTACTACGCGAATGCGTATGCGGTGAAACGCGACTACGATGCCGCAGAACGTGTGTTGCGCACTCGCATGAACACCGGCGAGGCCACGGGCGAATTGCAGGCGCAGTCCAGCGAATTGTTGTTCGCCCTTGATCGGGGTCGTTGGGACAAAGCTCTATTCGTAGCAAAAAATGGCTTGAAAGCCGCGCTTGAAACCGAGCCATTGATTGCAGGGGCCGAGTGGAGAAACCGCGAATTGACAACAGCTTTTCTGGTTGATCGCGAACAGAAAAGCAATCTTCAGGCCCGGCTGTTGAGGGAGATTTCGCGGATCAGGGCCGACGCAATTCGGACTGATGCCGTGTATCCAAGCTACAGCGAAACGTTGTTGTTGGGCGCCGGTTATATCGGGGCGCGACTCAATGCATTGCCGGTCCTGGAAAGCGCTTTGTCTATCGCGGAACTGTCCACGGAGATTGAGGGTTACCCGTTACTCGTACAAATGCACCAAGTGCTGTTGGCAGAGCGGGAACGCATCATTGGAAAACCAGAAGATGCGATGGCGCGCCTTTCCGAGCTGATCGACGACGACGAAACATTAGTTGCGGTTCACTCGGCCATGGCGAGGGCAGCGCGTGCCGCCGGAAAAACAGACGTCGCGTTGCGAGAGTACCGTTGGATAACGACGCATCGAGGTCGCGCTTTTGCAGAGCAGGGTATGGCGGAGCTACAGACGCCGATCAATGTCGCCGATACCACGCTTTACCGTTTGGGTGCGGCCGAGTTGCTGACGCAACACGGCCGGCAACCAGAAGCGCAATCAGAGCTGAAAGAATTTCTGGCCGCTTGGCCGGAGGATTCGCTTCCTCAAGAACTGCGCCGCCGGGTAGCAGCATTACGCATTCAAAAAGCTCAGCGCTAGCGATCTTGGAGTTCGGCAGGGCACATGAAACCATGGATGGCATTCAAGGACGCCTCCAGCTTGGCCCTCTCTTCGGTAATTTTTTCCTTGGATGCGAGAGTTGCGCCTTGGTCCAATTGAAGGCAAACACCGCTGGATCGTGCAGAGTCCACTGACCCGGCGGATTTCAGGTCGGCGTCCGCAGGAGGCGTGTACCCAGCCTCAATCAGCGCTGCATCTGCGTCTTTTTCAAACAGGCTGCGGAAGTCGTCATCGGTGGATAACAGGTCCAACAGTTTCTTGATGACGTTGGGTTGCAGCGCTGCGGGCGGAGTGCCCCCCATATCGATTGCCATTGCACGTCCCCTTTCGTGAGTGGATACAACGAGTCGCGACGCTACCCTTGTCGCGCGCCCATAACAAGCCCTACCGTCATGATCATTGATGATCTCGGGACAAGGGGCGGCAGATGCGAGTTCGGCGATGTGCAGTGTTGTGGCTGGAACCGCGTGAAACCGCGCACTTCGATCTGACGGAGTTGCTGGCGGGGAATACCGGCGTGGTCAGCGCCATGCAGTGGTTCGCGCATGCGCCGCAACTGGAGGCACCATTGCCCGTCGACGCCGACGACGTCGCGGTGCTCGGCACGCTCAGCCCCAGCGACTGGATCGATGCCGCGCCGCTGAGAAAACACCACGGTGCAACGCGGATGCAGGCGCTGTTGCGCGCCGGATTGATTGTCGGCCATGGCAAGGCTTGGACTGCGCATCGCGAACTCGACGCGCGCTTTCGCGACCAGCACTGGTACGGACTGGCCGCGCAATGGCACGCGAATTCGCGCTGGCAGGGACTGGATGCCGCACGTGAGGTCGCCGATGAAGGCATGGACACTGCGCTCGGGCTACGCACGCGGTACGGCGCGCCGCCACCAGAACTGATCGCACTCGTTGACGCGTCAAAACAAATAGTCTTACCTGCATCCGCGCCCGGCACACTGGATGACCTGCTCGACCGGCGCAGTACCTGCCGCAACTTCGACACAACAGCGACGCTGCCCAAAGGCGCATTCGCGCGGATGCTATCGCGCGTGTTCGGTGCGCGCGGCCGGGTGCATGCCGCCGACGATTTCGACGTGCTGAAAAAAACCAGCCCGTCCGGCGGTGCACTCCATCCGACCGAGGCGTACCTGATCGTGCAGCGCGTCGAAGGCATCGCACCGGGCCTGTATCACTACCATGTCGGCGATCACGCGCTTGAGCCGTTGCCGTCGCCCGACGATCTCAATGCATTCGCCCGCCTCGCAGTGGCCGGGCAACACTGGTTTTCCGACGCACCGGTGATGGTGATCATGGCGCCGCGTTTCGCGCGCAACTTCTGGAAATACCGAAACCACGCCAAGACCTACCGCACGGTGATCCTCGACATCGGCCACCTGTCGCAGACGTTGTATCTCAGCGCCACCGACCTCGGCCTCGGCGCCTTCATCACCGCCGCGATCAACGAAGTCGATATCGAGCGTGCGTTCGGCCTGACCGGCTTCGTCGATGGGCCGCTTGCGGTGTGCGGATTCGGTGCGCGCGCGGCTGCCATGACGACTTCGGAGTTCGATCCGAGCCGTAAGGTGTGGCCGCGCAAACCGTGAAGTCAGATCGATTCTGTAGGAGCGCCCCATGGGCGCGATGGGGCTCTACCGGTAACGCCTCATCGTGCCCATCGGGCGCTCCTACAAAAAGCTAACGCCCGCTGAGTAATCGCTCGCCCACGCCGGTAAATTTCAAACCCACCTGCGCGACGCGATCATCCTTCAGGCTGCGCACCACCAGCACGGCCTTGCCCAAGGCCAGGCGATCACCGACCTGCGCCTGCTCGTCGAAACGCTCGTCGAACAATTGCGACGCGGTGCGGTCAGCGAACCGCGCCGGAATGGTCAGGCCGTAAAACTTCGCCAGTTCGCCCAATGCGACATTACCAGCCAAGCTGAAACTGCCGAAGGTTTCGGTTTCGGCCACCTTTGCATCCGCGGCTTCCGCAAACAGCCAGTCGAGGCGTTGCGTGCTGCCCGTCGGCGCAAGGAAGTAGACATAGTCGTCGGCCGCCAGCGGACCTGCGTCTTCCGGCAACAACACATGACCTTCGCGTACCACCATCGTCAACCGCACGCGGCCCGGCAACATCGCGCCGTGCAACATCGCGCTGCCGGCCGCGATGCGATAACCGACCATGTCGTATTCCAGCTGGCCGGGAAGATCCAGCTGGATGCGCCGCGTGTTGGGATCGGCGCGCGGCACCGCCACGCCCAGCGCATACGCGGCGCGCGTCAGCGTCCAGCCCTGCACCAGCAACGACGCCAGCACCACGACGAAGGCGACGTTGAAGTACAGCCAGGCGTTTTCCAGTCCCGCCAGCAACGGGATCGACGCGAGGAAGATGCCGACCGCGCCGCGCAACCCCACCCATGAGATGAATCCGATTTCCTGCAGGCGATAGCGGAAGGGCAGCAGGCAGGCAGCGACCACGACGGGGCGTGCCACCAGCATCAGGAAGGCCGCAACGCCGAGTGCCGGCCAGACCACGTCCACCAGCCTGCTGGGCGTCGCCAGCAAGCCGAGCAGGAGGAACATCGCCAGTTGCGCGAACCACGTCGCCGCATCCTGCACTGACATCACCTGCGCACGCGCGCGCACCGGGCGATTGGCCATCACGATGCCGGTCAGGTACACGGCCAGATAGCCGCTGCCGCCGATCAGATTGGTCAGCGCGAACAGCGTCACCGCGCCCGCTAACGCCATCCACGGATGCAGGCCGGAAGGCAGGTCGTATTTGTTGAGCGCCGCCACCAGCCCGCGGCCGCCGAAATAACCGATGACTAGGCCCGCCGTCATCGCCCAGACCATGCTCAGCGCAATGGTCAGCACGCCGCCTTCCTGCTGGCCGGCAATCCACATGGTCAGGCCGACGGTCAGGAACACCGCGACCGGATCGTTGGCGCCCGATTCCATTTCCAGCGTCGCGCCGGTGCGGCGTTCGAGGTGCAGGCCACCGGCGCGGATCAGGAAGAACACAGCGGCGGCGTCGGTGGAAGCGAGGATGGTGCCGAGCAGCAGCGCTTCCAGCGGCGGCAGGCCGAGCAGTTTCGATGCGGCGAATGCGGTCAGCCCCGCAGTGGCAACGACGCCCACGGTGGCCAGCACCAACGCCGGTTTGACGCTACCGCGCACATGCGCAGCGCGTGTGCGCAGGCCGCCATCGAACAGGATGATCGCCAGCGCCAGCGAACCGATCATGAAGGTGAAATAAGCGTCGTCATAGCGAATGCCGCCGGGGCCGTCCACGCCCAGCAACAACCCGAGCACCAGGAACACCAGCAGCAGTGGTGCGCCGAAGCGTCGCGCCAGTAACGACGAGGCGATTCCGATCAGGATCAGCAACGCGCCGCCGAATAAACGCAGGTCGATAGCGTGCAGGCTGTCCAGATGCGGTGTTCCAGTCGGGGTATCAACCCATCCTAGCAAGCGCGTCTTGAACCTCAACCGGCTTTTGTCCCCCAAAGGGGACTTCCTTCGGGGCTTAGGAGCGGCTTCAGCCGCGAGCACCCGAACCGCGCGAATGGCGCGAA
>JAYTAY010000094.1:0-1983 GCA_043737255.1 Luteimonas sp. | reverse complement strand
GCACAACCGCGACCCCGGCGCCGACCGCGACCAAAGGCCACAACCGCTTGAACCGCGCCCAGGTGAATTCAAACGCGCCGATCCCGGTGCGCAGCTTCTTTTCGGTCGATACTGCCAGCACGAAGCCCGACAGCAGAAAGAACAGATCGACGAACAGATAGCCGCGTACAAACGGGCCGCCGATCCGGTAAACGAGGTCGAGGTGGTAGAACACGATCATGAAGGCGGCGATGCCGCGCAGGCCATCGAGCTGGAACATCCGCGGGCTGTGCGCCGGTGCTGCCGCTGGGCCGTTCATCAATCCATCTCCCCCTGCTGGCCGTGGTTACAACAGCTTGCCGGGCAAAGATCAACCGGGCGCAGTGCGGCAGACTGGACGGGGCGGTTGGCGCTCCCTATATGCACCGCCAGATGAACCGGATCGTCCTCGCCCTATTGGCCCTGTTTGCAGGGATCGCCGCGCAGGTTTCCCCTGCCGAGGCGCGGGTGCGTGGCGTGACCGAGATTGGCGCCACATTGGGCCAGCGCGCTGTGGCGCGAGCGACTTCGGCGGTCGAAGTGGCCGCCTGCTTTCGGGCAGAACCGCGCGCCGAAAGCCATATTGGCGATACTGCGGTTCAGCCGCTGCTTCGCGCCAGCCGCTTCGCGCCCAGCGTTCGGATCGGTCCTGACCGCGCTCACGAATAACCGGAACTGACTGCGCCGCTTTGTCGCGGCTCTGTGCGGGCGCCTGCGCGCCGCGCAGCCAGTGTTCCATACCCTTCAGATAATTCAGGAAATTCCCATGCTCGGCGCCATTACCAAGGCTATTTTCGGATCGTCCAACGATCGTTACGTCAAATCGCTCGACAAGACTGTTCAGCTGATCGCCGCTTATGAGCCGAGCCTTGCGGCGCTGAGCGACGCGGAGCTGCAGGCCCAGACCGCCAAGTTCCAGCGGATGTTGAAAGAAGGCAAAACACTCGACGATCTGCTTCCCGAAGCCTTCGCTACGGTCCGTGAAGCCAGCGTCCGCGTGCTCGGCATGCGCCACTTCGATGTTCAGATGATCGGCGGGATCGTGCTGCATCGGGGTGAGATTGCCGAAATGCGCACCGGCGAAGGCAAGACGCTGGTCGCGACCCTGACGGTGTATCTCAATGCCCTCGAAGACAAGGGTGTGCATGTCGTCACCGTCAACGACTATCTCGCCCGTCGCGACTCGGCGTGGATGGGCAAGCTCTACAACTGGCTGGGCCTGTCGGTCGGCGTGGTCTACCCGGGCATGAATCACGGCGACAAGGCTGCCGCGTACGGTTCCGACATCACCTACGGCACCAACAACGAATTCGGCTTCGACTATCTGCGCGACAACATGGCGCTGTCGAAGGAAGACCGCCACCAGCGCAGTCTGCATTACGCGATCGTCGATGAAGTCGATTCGATCCTGATCGACGAGGCGCGCACGCCGTTGATCATTTCCGGCCCGGCCGAGGAATCGCCCGAACTATACGTAAAGGTCAATCGCATTGTGCCGCAGCTGAAGCGGCAGGAGATCGAGGACGGCGTTGGCGATTTCTGGGTCGACGAAAAGAGCAAACAGGTGCATCTGTCCGAAGCCGGCCAGGAGCATGCCGAAGAGTTGCTGCGCCGTAACGGCATCATCGAAGCCAACGACGGTCTGTACGCCGCGCACAATATCCATGTGGTGCATCACCTCAATGCCGCGATGCGCGCGCACGCGTTGTTCCAGCGCGATGTCGATTACATCGTGCGAGACGGCGAAGTGGTGATCGTCGATGAGTTCACCGGCCGTACCTTGACCGGCCGACGCTGGTCCGACGGCCTGCATCAGGCGGTCGAGGCGAAGGAAGGCGTGCCGGTGCAGCGCGACAACCAGACGCTGGCCAGCATCACCTTCCAAAACCTGTTCCGCATGTATAAAAAGCTGTCGGGCATGACCGGCACCGCGGACACCGAAGCCTACGAATTCCAGAATATCTA
>JAYTAY010000093.1:0-1984 GCA_043737255.1 Luteimonas sp. | reverse complement strand
GCCGGGGTGACGAGCCCCTACCGTTTGCAAGGAACGTTAGTTCTGCACGAACCCGATCCTGTCCATTTCCGCGTTCTTCGCCGCGGCCAGGACCTTCGCCAGAACCTGGTACTCGGCATTTTCGCTGGCATCGATTTCAAGCCGGGGTTGATTGCGCGGATGGCGCTGCACTTCCGCCGCCATCATGTTTTGCAATGCCGACGCCGGCGTCAGCACATTGTTCCAGAACACCTGGTTGGCGCCATCCACGCGCAACAGGATCGGATCAGGTGGGACAACGGCTTTGTCCGTACCTTGAGCAAGCGGAACGCTGATCGAATGCGACAGGATCGGCGTGGCGATCATGAAGATCACCAGCAACACCAGCATCACATCGACCAGAGGCGTGATGTTGATATCGGCCATTACGGCGCGGCGGTGTGTCTGTGCAAAGGCCATGTCTGTCTCCCCGTGCCCGGCGAAGCGCCGTGGTTTCCTTATCTGCCTGACGATGTGAACGCGGCATAAAAAATGCCGCCCTTGCGGGGCGGCATCCAGTTCCACTTCTGTGAAACGCGGCAGCAAGCGACGGATCATGCATTGACTGTCTTACACACTACTTCTGCACGAAGCCGATCTTCACCATTTCCGCGTTCTTCGCAGCTGCCAGCACTTTGGCAAGTACGTCGTACTCGGCATCGTCATTGGTGTCGATTTCGAGCGTGGGCTGGTTGGTCGGGTCGCGCTGCACTTCCGCCGCCATCATGTTCTGTAGCGCAGAGACCGGCGTGGGCGAATCGTTCCAGTACACCTGGCTCGAAGCGTCGATGCGCAGCTTGATCGGCTCCGGCGGCTCCTTCGGATTGACCGGCGGCGTCAGCGAGTTCTGCGGAAGATCCACATCAATTGGGTACGACTGGATCGGCATCGTGACCATGAAAATGACCAGCAGGACCAGTAGCACGTCGACCAGGGGCGTGACGTTCATCTCGCTCATCGGGCCGCCGGTGGAATCAGATGCGAATGCCATATATGTTCTCCCGGGTCAGCGTTTTCTTTCGGCCGTCGCAACGTAACCGATATCCAACATGCCCTGCTGCTGGGCAATCTTGGTGATTTCGTTGATGACGCGCATCTTGGTGGTGCGATCGCCACGCAGGTTCAGTGGTGGCTGCGGGGTGAGCTGCGCTGCGCTGGACAAGCGGCTTTCCATCAAATCCTTGGTCACCGGCTCGTCGTTCCAGAAGATCGCTCCAGCGTCGGTTACGGCAATCGTGATCGGCGTGGCCTCCTGCTTCTTGGCATCCTTGTCGTCGAGATTCGCCTGCGGCAACTTGACCTGTGTCTTGTGCGACATCAACGGCGTCGTGATCATGAAGATGATCAACAAGACCAGCATCACGTCCACGAGGGGCGTGACATTGATCGACGCCATCACGCCAGCGCTCTCGGTATCGTTACTGAAGGCCATGCTCGACTCCCTTGATCGTGCTCGATCCGTCGCTTAGCGACGGACCGGGATTTCACCGACGCGCGAACCGGTCGCGAAGAAATCGTGCAGGTCGTGCGCGAACGTGTCGAACTTGTTGTTCGTGACGCGGTTGAGGCGGACGAAGAAGTTGTACGCCAGCACGGCCGGGATGGCGACGAACAAGCCGATGGCCGTCATGATCAGCGCCTCGCCGACCGGGCCGGCCACCGCGTTGATCGAGGCATCGCCGCTGGAACCCATCGCAAGCAGGGCGTGGTAAATACCCCACACCGTACCCAGCAGACCGACGAACGGCGCAGTCGAACCGACCGTTGCCAGCACCGTCAAGCCACTTTCCAGACGCATCGACTCGCGGGTCACGCCTTGGCGCAGTGCGCGATCGACGAACTCGGAGCGGTTCAACGATTCAACCAGGCGCGAGCCTTCGTGGCGCTGGTGGTGGGCGGCTGCCTGGGCGGCGTCGAGCGCGATCTTGGAGAAAGGCTCGCTCTTCGGCTGCTCTTCCATGTAGCG
>JAYTAY010000092.1:0-1991 GCA_043737255.1 Luteimonas sp. | reverse complement strand
GCATACAACCTGGTTGCATCAAAGGGTCACGGTTCAAGCTCGACCCACACCGGTGCATGATCGCTAGGTCGCTCCCACGTTCGTGGCTCGCGATCGATTACGGCCCCCACCGACTGCGCCCGCAACGCATCCGAAACCAGGGTCAGATCAATGCGCAGCCCCAGATCGCGCCGAAAACCGGCCTGCCGGTAATCCCACCAACTGAAGACACCGCCTGCGTCATGATGCAGGCGATAGGCATCGTGCAGGCCAAGCGCCTGCATGCGCTGCAACGCGGTGCGCTCCGCGGTCGAGGTCAGGATGTGATCGTCGTTCCAGACCAGCGGATCGTGCACGTCGCGATCGTCGGGGGCGATGTTGAAATCACCCATCACCACCAGCTTGGGATGCAGGCGCAACTCGTTGCTCAACCAGCCATGCACGGCGTCCAGCCAACGTAACTTGTAGTCGTATTTCTCGGTGCCGATGTCCTGGCCGTTGACGACATACAGGTTGACGATGCGAATGCCGTTGACCGTGGCCGCAATCGCGCGCCGCTGCACGTCGTCGAAGCCGGGAATGCCGAGCTGCACATCCTCGAGCGCATGCTCGCGCGCCAGTAGCGCCACGCCGTTGTAGGTCTTCTGACCAGTGAACACACTGCGGTAACCCAGCCCCGCCAGCACGGCATCCGGAAAACGCTCGTCCTCCAGTTTGGTTTCCTGCAGGCCGACGACATCCGGCATGCGCAGGCGCAACCACGCTTCCAGATGTGGAAGCCGCACGTTGAGCGAATTGACGTTCCAGCTGGCGATCTTCATGCAATCTCCCTTGTAGGAGCGCCCCATGGGCGCGATCAGGCGTTACCGGTAAAGCCCATCGCGCCCATGGGCGCTCCTACAGAATCAGGATGCGAGTTTAATCACTGATGACGCTGGATGAAGACGAAAACGCGCCAGCGCCGGTACCATCGCCGCATGGACTGGATCGACCTGCGCAGCGACACCGTCACCCGCCCGGGGCCGGCGATGCGCGAAGCCATGCTGCACGCCGAGGTTGGTGACGATGTGTATGGCGACGACCCCACCGTCAATGCGTTGCAACAGCGGCTGGCCGATGAGCTCGGCTTCGAGGCCGGCCTGTTCGTGCCCAGCGGCACCCAGTCCAACCTGCTGGCGTTGATGGCGCATTGCCAGCGCGGCGACGAGTACGTGGTCGGCATGGAGGCGCACACCTATAAATACGAAGGCGGCGGCGCCGCGGTGCTGGGCTCGATCCAGCCGCAGCCAATCCCGCAAGCCGATGACGGCACCTTGCCGCTGGACGCGGTGCAGCGCGCGATCAAGCCGATTGATCCGCACTTCGCACGCACCAAATTGCTGTGTCTGGAGAACACCTGGCACGGACGTCCGTTGCCGCTGGCGTATCTGGCCGATGCGCGTGAGCTGTGCTTGCGCCGTGGCCTCGCGTTGCATCTGGACGGCGCGCGTCTGTACAACGCCGCCATCGCGCAAGGTGTCGCAGCGCGTGAGATCACCCGGTATTTCGATAGCGTCTCGGTGTGCCTGTCAAAAGGTCTCGGTGCACCGATCGGTTCGGTGCTGCTCGGTTCGCATGCGTTGATCGACGTGGCGCGGCGTTGGCGCAAAGTCGCAGGTGGTGGCATGCGTCAGGCCGGCATCCTTGCTGCCGCCGGGTTGTACGCACTCGATCACCACGTCGCCCGCCTCGCCGACGATCATGCACGCGCGGCGCGACTGGCTGATGTGTTGCGTGGTTTGCCCGGCGTCGACGTCATTGGCCAGCACACCAACATGGTGTTCGTGGAAGTTCCGTCTTCAAGGCTGGGCGCGTTGACGTCCCACATGGAGACCGCGCACATCCGCTTGTCGATCGGCAACGGGCCGGCCATCCGTCTGGTCACGCATCTCGATATTGACGAATCGGGTTTGTCGCGGGTAATCGAAGCGTTCCGGACTTTTGAAGTCGTTTTGTAGGAGCGCCCCATGGGC
>JAYTAY010000091.1:0-4878 GCA_043737255.1 Luteimonas sp. | reverse complement strand
CTCGGCGAATCCGACGCGGCGCGCAAGAATCCCGAGCTTGCCAGCGCCGAGCTGATCTCGCGCTACCGCAACGAAGACGACGTGCGCGATCTGCTCGACCTGGCGCGGCAACTCGAAGACCTCACGCGCAACGCAGGCAAGCACGCGGGCGGCGTGGTCATCGCGCCCGCGCCGCTGTCGGAATTCTGCCCGCTGTTCGCCGAACACGATGGTGGCGGGCTCGGCCGTCATCCGGTCACGCAATTCGACAAGGACGATGTCGAAACGATCGGCCTGGTGAAGTTCGACTTCCTCGGCCTGCGCACGCTGACCATCATCGATTGGGCGGTGAAGGCGATCAATGTTCGGCGCGCAGCGGCCGGTGAAGCGGCGCTGGACATCACCACCTTGCCGCTGGATGACGCGCGCAGTTATGAACTGTTCGCGCGCGGCGAAACCGTGGCCATCTTCCAGTTCGAGTCGCGCGGCATGCGTGAACTGGTCAAGCGCGCACGTCCCGATCGCTTCGAGGACATCATCGCGCTCGCCGCGTTGTTCCGCCCCGGCCCCTTGGGTTCGGGCATGGATCGCGACTGGGTCGATCGCAAGCACGGCAATGCGGCCGTGAGCTATCCGCATCCGCTGCTGGAAACCGTCCTGGCGCCGACCTATGGCGTGATCGTGTACCAGGAACAGGTGATGCAGATCGCGCAGCTGCTGGCGGGTTATTCGCTGGGCGGCGCCGACCTGCTGCGCCGCGCGATGGGCAAGAAGAATGCCGTGGAAATGGCCAAGGAGCGGGCCAAGTTCGAGGCCGGCGCAGCGGCGCAACAGGTCGACCCACGCAAGGCTTCGGCGATCTTCGATTTGATGGAGAAGTTCGCCGAATACGGTTTCAACAAATCGCACTCCGCGGCTTACTCGTTGGTGGCCTACCAGACCGCGTGGCTGAAGACGCACTACCCGGCCGAATTCATGGCCGCCGTGTTGTCCAGCGACATGGACAACACCGACAAGGTCGTCGGGTTCCTTGAGGAAACCCGCGCGATGGGTTTGACGATGCTGCCGCCGGACGTCAACGCATCCAACTACATGTTCGAGGCGACCGACGAACGCACGATCCGCTATGGCCTCGGCGCGGCGAAAGGCGTCGGCCGCGGCGCCTGCGAAGCGATCAGCAGCGAACGCGTGCGCGGCGGCGTGTACGCGGACCTGCTGGAGTTCTGCAAGCGCGTCGAAAGTAACAAACTCAACCGGCGCGCGCTGGATGCACTGGTCAACGCCGGCGCACTGGATGCGCTCGGCAAGAATCGTCCATCGTTGTTGCTGCAATTGCCCGAAGTCCTGAAGGCCACCGATCAACTCGCGCGCGAACGCGATGCCGGCCAGGTGTCGCTGTTCGGTGGGCCCAGCGACAGCGCGCCGCATATCGACGTGGTGTTGCCGGAAACCGGCGACTGGTCGCTGGCGCAGAAACTCGGCCACGAGCGTGACACGCTCGGCTTCTATCTGTCCGGCCACCCGCTTGATCCCTACCGCGACGAATTGCAGTCGCTGATCGGCAGCGACCTTGGCCAACTGGACCGCATCTGGAGCGATCGCAACGAGGACGAGCGTCGCGGCTGGCGCCCCGAAAAAACCGTAGTGATCGCCGGCCAGATCGTCGCGCTGCGCAAGAAAGGTGACAGCCAGGCCTTCGTGCAACTCGATGATGGCCGCGGCCGCATCGAATGTGCCTTCTTCGCCGAAACCTATCTCGAGTACGCGCAATTCCTCACCCGCGATCGCATCCTGGTAATCGAAGGCGGCCTGCGCGAGGACGAATTCAGTGGCGGCTTCAGTCTGCGTGCGCGCCGTTGCTGGGATTTCCTGCAGTTGTGTCCGCAAGCCGCGCAACGGTTGTCGATGCGACTGGATTTGCGCGTCCCCGGCACCTACGAACGCGTCGAGGCATTACTGGCCCAACATCGTCCCGGCAGCACGCCGGTCCGGCTGGATCTGGTACGCGAAGGCGTGGCGGGCACGCTGGATCTCAACGGCGGGTTCGGCGTCCGTGTGGATGCGGATCTGGCGGGCACGTTACGTACGCAGCCTGGTGTGCAATCGGTGAGGTTGGCGTTGTCGAAGCCTTGGGTGAATTGAGCTTTTTCCTTCCCTTCGGGAGAAGGTGCCCAAACGGCGGATGAGGGAAGTTCCATCGCGACGGAAATTGCACGCCGCCACACCCCAAGAGTGCTTGCTCGCGGCGTCCGGCTCTTCGCGCCACCTTTTGCCGAGGGAAGAAGGAAGCATGCCGCGCCAACGCATCACTTCTAGATGCCCGAAGGGAGAAGAAAAAGCCTCCCCATACGCCCTCGGTTAGACTGCCGGCTTCCCGATTCTCGCCCCACCGATGAACCCCAATTACCTAGATTTCGAGCAACCCATCGCCGACCTGGAAACCAAGATCCAGGAAATGCGCCACGCCAGCACCGGCCCGGCGGTCAACGTCGATGCCGAAGTGCATGCGCTGCAGGACAAGCTGCGTCTGCGCACGGCGCAGATCTTCCGCGACCTGACGCCGTGGCAGGTGTCGCAACTGGCGCGCCATCCGGCACGTCCATACACGCTCGATTATCTGCGCGTGATCTGCGACGAGTTCCAGGAGCTCGCCGGTGACCGCGCCTTCGGCAACGACGCTGCCATCGTCGGTGGACTTGCGCGCATCGATGGCCGCAGCGTGGTGGTCATCGGCCATGAAAAAGGTCGCGACACCAAAGCCAAGGTGCGGCGCAATTTCGGCATGCCGCGACCGGAGGGATATCGCAAGGCGCTGCGGCTGATGAAGCTCGCGGAACGGTTCAAGCTGCCGCTGCTGACCTTCATCGACACGGCGGGTGCGTGGCCCGGCATCGATGCGGAAGAACGTGGACAGTCCGAAGCGATCGCACGCAACCTGCTGGAGATGGCGGAGTTGAAAATCCCGGTGATCTGCACCGTGATCGGCGAAGGCGGCTCCGGCGGCGCGCTAGCGATCGGCGTCGGCGACCGCACGTTGATGCTGGAATACAGCACCTATTCGGTCATCACGCCAGAAGGCTGCGCATCGATCCTGTGGAAAACGGCGGACAAGGCCAAGGATGCTGCAGAGCAGTTGGGCCTCACCGCCAAGCGCCTGCTTGATCTCGGCTTGATCGACAAGGTCATCCGCGAACCGATCGGCGGCGCGCATCGCAATCCCAGGCAAATGGCGACGCGATTGAAAGCCGTGCTGCTCAATGAACTCGACACGCTGGAACAAATGCCGATCGAGGATTTGCTGGAACGCAGGTACAAGCGTTTGCGCGGATATGGCGCCTACGAGGCTGCTTGATTCACAGCACGATTCGTAGCCCGGGTGGAGCGCAGCGATACCCGGGGCTCTTCCTTTACGTTACGGTAAAACCCCGGGTATCGCCTTCGGCTCCACCCAAGCTGCGAAAGCCTCATGACTTGATGATCTCGTTCGATCCCGCATTGTTGCAACGCGTCCCGCCATCGGCACGACTGGTGGTTGGGTTGAGCGGCGGGCTCGATTCCATCGCGTTGTCGCACTGGCTGTCACGCCACCCAAATATCGACAAGGCCCGCTTGCATGC
Organism: Luteimonas sp.; assembly: GCA_043737255.1. GTDB lineage: Bacteria > Pseudomonadota > Gammaproteobacteria > Xanthomonadales > Xanthomonadaceae > JALYOU01. Next base: position 1,282 of record JAYTAY010000091.1, on the reverse strand, counting down.
CGTGCACGTGCATCATGGATTGCATGCCGATGCCACCATGTGGTTCAGGCAGTGTGAACAATTTTGTCGCGGCATCGACGTGCCCCTGCAGATCGTCAACGTCGATGTCGCGCGCGATGGCGGCGAAGGTCTCGAAGCCGCGGCACGCACGGCACGCTATGCCGCCTTCGCAGCTGCGATGAACGATGGCGATGTTCTCGTCACCGCGCATCATCGCAACGATCAGGCGGAGACCTTCCTGCTGCGTGCGTTGCGCGCATCCGGGCCCGACGGGCTGGCATCGATGCGGCCATGGCGGCGGTTCGGCACCGGCTGGCACTGGCGGCCTTTGCTGGATATCCCGCGGTCAGCACTATTGGCGTACGCGAGGGAACAAGGGCTGGAATGGGCTGAAGATCCAAGCAACATCGACACGGCGCATGACCGTAATTTCCTGCGTCAACGCGTCATGCCGCTATTGCGCGAGCGCTGGCCGCACGCCGATGCTGCTTTTGCCCGCAGCGCGGCGCTCAGTGCAGCCGCCGTCGATCTGCTGGCAGGCGAGGATGTCGTCGCACTGGCATTGGCGCGCACTGCCGATGCCCATGTGTTGTCCACCGATGCACTGAAGCAGTTGCCGGCCGCGCGTCGCGCCCGAGTGCTGCGTCACTGGATCACGGCGCTTGGATTGCCATCGCTCCCGGCCGAAGGTGTCGCGCAGATCGAGTCGCAATTGCTGGTCGCACAACACGACACGGAAGCGGAATTCGCATGGTCCGGCGCAATCATCCGGCGCTGGCGTGACTTGCTGCATGCGGATCTCAAGCGCGGTCCGCTGCCAGCAGACTGGTGGGCGGAATGGAATGGCACTTGGCCGCTGAGTTTGCCCACAGGCGATCAGCTTCGTCTTGCTTTCGCAGGAGCGACTTCAGTCGCGAGCTCAGGCACCAAGATGTCAGCAAGCTCAGAGTTCGCGGCTGAAGCCGCTCCTACGAAGAACGTTCCTGCTTTTGAACAATCACTCGTCGTGCACGCACGTCGCGGTGGCGAGCGCATCACCCTGCCCGGCCGCGATCACTCGCATACGCTCAAACACGTCTTGCAGGATCTTGGCGTACCGCCATGGGTACGCGAGTGGCTACCGTTGCTGTCGAACCCAGCCGGCGAACTGCTCGCCATCGGCGATCTGGCATATTCCGCCGATTTCGATTCGTGGCTGCGGCAGCGCGATGCCCGCCTGCGATGGATCAAGGCATAGAGTTACATCGCTGGCATTCCCGCAAAGGCTTGACCCCAGTGACTT